>DALZRX010000710.1:0-1919 GCA_032015805.1 Achromobacter sp. | reverse complement strand
GCTCCCAGCATCGGCATTATCCGTACTGGTACGAAGGGACTCTCTCAACACGTCGTCGCCATGAAAGCGGGACGAGTACCCCTGCGTGAACGCGAAGTATAGAGCCAAGAGTGCGCACCGCCTTCATCAATCTGCAGGGCGCGTCGCAACGCGCCGCAAAGCGGTCTGTCCAGCAGGCTGGTATTACTGCTTTACATTTGGATTCAGTCTAGGCAGACACCGTCATGCAGGTTCGGTACACTTTTTTCCACAAGCCGCGTGTACAGTCTTAGAGTCTTACCGTCCGGCATCAGCCCACTTAAGAAGGAATCGAGCATGCAACTGAACCTACGCACATTGGCGCCCGCCCTCGTTGTCGTGACTTTGGCGCTAGCGGGTTGCAAGACCGCCCCGACTAAGACGTCCGACGCCGCGGCCACTCCCCAGGCCGGCCAACAATCGACCACGCCCGCCACCGCAACGCGCGTGGACTTCTATCTGGCCAAGCGCGAACCCGGCGCTGGCCTGCGTGAAGTCAGTCTGCCGGACGGCAAGCTTTACCTGCAGGAAACGCCCGTGCTTACGCGCGCCGACCTGACCGACGCCGCCGCGCTGGTGGATCGCCAAGGCCAGAACTTCGTTGGACTGCGCTTCTCCGAAGCCGGCACGCGCAAGCTCACCACCGTCAGCACCGCCAACGTTGGCAGCGTGCTGGCCCTGGTGATCGATCAGGAACTGGTCGCTGCCCCGCTCATCGGCGAGCCCCTGAATCGCGGCGTCCTGGCCTTCGGCGTGCCTTCGGCCCAGGCGGCCTCCGAAATCGCCGCTCGCATCCGTGGCGATGCCGCGCCTGCGGCAGGCGGCACGGCTCCCGCACCGGCGCCCGCGCCCGCTGCCAAGCCCTGATTTTTCGGGCACGCAAAAAAACCCGGCACAATGCGTGGCCGGGTTTTTTTTATCCCGCGTTTCGTCTTAGGTGCAATGGTGCGTGCATCGTGAACGTCAGGGTTGCGCGCAGCACGCATGACGCCGCCTTGCCGTGGCCCTGCTTCGCGCAATGATGCGTTTGGGGCCGGACGGCGCTCAGCCGATCTTGCGGCCGCGCGGCTTGATGCCGCGGCGAAGCAACGTGGTTTCGATGAAAGTCTGGGTCAAGGCTTCCAGCATCGCGCGCTCGTCGGGCGTCAACGATTCGAACTGCGAAGGCGAGATGTTGGGGTAGGGCCAGGGCGCCATCGGGCGGGGCCGGCCGCCGGGGCGCGGCGCCGAGTCAGAGACGCCTGATATTGGCAGCGTATTGCTCAGGTCGTAGCTTTCCATGGGAAACTCCATGGGACCCTTGCCGGTTTCAAGCCATTCGACTTCGACTTTCAACACCTGCGCCAGCTTGCGCGCGGAGCGGCTGGAGTGCCGAAGACCACTTTCGTAGCTGCCGATAGCACTTTGGGAGATGCGCACCAGACGGGCGAGCGCCTTCTGCGTGTGGCCACGTAAGAGGCGCGCGTGCTTCAGTCGGTCTGAGAATGTTTTCACAAGGCGATTGAAGCTTGCAGACCTGTCACGTTGGTGGATATAAATAACACTAGGGTGATAACTTAGGGGCGGTCGCATGTGGGAGCGGGGCAGCGTATTCATCGTGCCATCCGAGGATGATGCGGGGCGGCGCCTCGCCACTGTGCTGCGGCAATTCCAATGGCAGGTCCGCGTGTTCGCGTCGCTGGACGCGCTGCATGAACATCTGTCCGGCGATGCGCCGGATCTGCTTGTATGGCATGGCCCCCGCGCAGACATGGCCGATCTCATGAACCGCCTGCGCCATGGCGCGCCCGATGCTCGGGTGGTGTGGCAAAACGGTGGCGCCACCACGGCCGAGCGCGCGGCTGCGTTGGATGCCGGCGTCGATGCGTGTGTGCCGGCGGGCAGCGGGGCTCTGGAATGGG
>DALZRX010000709.1:0-1950 GCA_032015805.1 Achromobacter sp. | reverse complement strand
TCGGCGAGGCCGCCTACCACCTGGAGGCCCTGGCCGACGCCGGCATGGTGGGCCTGGCGCTGAGCAACTCGCCCGCGGCCATGCCCGCATGGGGCGGCAAGCGCCCGCTGTTCGGCACCAATCCCATCGCGGCGATCTTCCCGCGCCGCGGCGGCGCGCGTCTGGTCATCGACCTGTCGCTGTCGCAGGTGGCGCGCGGCAAGCTCATGATCGCGGCCCGCGACAACCAGCCCATTCCGCTGGGCTGGGCGCTGGACGCTTCCGGCCAGCCCACCACGGATCCCAAGGCGGGACTGGCCGGAAGCATGCTTCCGGCAGGCGGCGTCAAGGGCGCCATGCTGGCCCTCATCGTCGAACTCATGGCCTGCGCGCTGACGGGCGCGCGCTTCGGCTTCGAGACCGAGTCCTTCTTCGTGGACGAAGGCGGCCCGGCGCGGCTGGGGCAGGCGTTCATGGCGATCGATCCGAACGCGCTCGCGGGCAACGACGCCTACCTGGAACGCGTCGAGACGTTGGTCGATGCCATGCTGGAAGACGAAGGCGTGCGCCTGCCGGGCGACCGGCGGCGCAAGCTGCGCGACGAGGCCGTCAAGCACGGCCTGGATCTGCCCGATGCGCTGATGACGCAGTTGCGAGCATTGGCAGGCGCGGGCTGACTCCTGCTCCCAGGCGCCCTAATGCCCGTGTGAAAACCACAGCATCAGCGGCGCCAGCAGCAGGAACACCACGGTGGACACCAGCACTGCGCCCGCCGCGGTGTCGCCCAGCGGCGTGTAGCGCCGCGCGTACATGTAGCTGACCACCGCGCAAGGCATGGCCATCTGCAGCGCCAGCGCGCCGGCCAGCACTGGCTCCAGGTTCAACGCCCACACCACCCCCAGGCCCGTCGCCAGGCCCACGACCAGGCGGATCGCCGCGACCTTGGCGCCGTCGCGCACGCCGTTCGACGGGATCAGCGCCAGCGCATGGCCCAGGCTCAGCAGCATCAGCGGAACCGTTACCGCGCCCAGCATGCGCGCCGTCTCGATGATCCACGCCGGCACCGGGACGTGCAGCAGGCGCAGCGCCACCGCCACCACGGACGCCAGCAGGATCGGACTCTTCCAGCTTCCCTTGGTGTTCACGCCGGGCAGCATGCGCACCGCGATGGTGTGCATGACAAAGGAATTCACCGCGAAGAACGCCACGGCGACCGACAAGCCCGCGTCGCCGAACGCAAGCTGCGAAATCGGCAGCCCCAGGTTGCCGGCATTCGGCAGGAAAGCCGTGGGCAGCAGGCTCAGCACCGGCAGCTTCCAGGCCTTGAGCAACGCCGCGCTGATCAGCGCGCACAGCAGCAGGGCGATCAAGGTGGCGGCGGCGACGTCGGCCAGCGCGCGGTCGTCCAGATGGGTGGTGACGAAGGTATGGAACACCAGCGCGGGCGTGGTGACGGAGGTCACCAGCGTCGTGATGAAGTTGCCGCCAAAGGGAAGATCGCGCTTGCCCCAGAAGAGCCCGATTCCCACGCAGGAAAGCAGTGGCAGCATCAGCACAATGGCTGACAGGTAGAACTGCGCGATGGCCAACATGGACTATTCCGTCAGAGATAAAAAGATTGATGCGTCACGGCATCGTTGCTTGCCCCGGCGGGCGCGTGCGCCGCAGCATGGGGGCATTGTTCACGAAAGGGCCATCCTGCCCTCGCCTCCATGCCCGCCACCCCGATGCGCATCCTTGCCCACCCATCGCGTTGCGCCGTCCGCAGCGCCCTCCCGCCCGGCGGCCTGCGTCTGTCCGACCGGCAGGCCGCATGCCTGAAGTGGTCGGCCGCAGGCAAGACCAGTTGGGAAACCTCCCGCATATTGGGCGTCAGCGAAAGCACGGTGAACTTCCACTTGCGCAATGCCTGCAACCGGCTGGGGGTGCGCGGCCGGCGCGCCGCGGTGGTGGCGGCGGCTGGGCCTGCTC
>DALZRX010000708.1:0-1972 GCA_032015805.1 Achromobacter sp. | reverse complement strand
GGGCGGCGCATCGGTGATGTGCTGGCGCAGGGCGGCCAGTTCCGCGCGCCGCACGTTGGCGTCTCCGGTGAAATCGGGCCGCTGTTCCAGCGCCGCCAGACGCGCGGGCACGCCCAGCCCGTTCATGAACGCGGCGTACTGCGCGAACGGGATGCAGAAGCCGTCGGGCACGCTGGCCGACGGTGGCAGGACGGCCTTCAGGGCGCCCAGGTTCGCCGCCTTGACGCCGCAGTGGCGGCTGTCGCGCGTGGTCATGCCGGACAGCGGCTTGATTTCGCGCACTGACAGGTCCGGCTTGGGCAACGGCTTGCTGGCGGTCCGGGTTGCCGGCTGGGTGGCGGACGCCGGGGGTTGGGCGATGCGCTGCACCTGGTAGCCGTTGCTGGCCACGGTCAACTCGACCCATTGGCCGTCATGCTCGCGCAGGGCCGCCACGGCGTCGCGCACGTAGGCATTGGGAATGCGCCAGCCCTTGGCCAGCAGGTTCACATGCGATAGCAGCGTGGACGGCCGCTGCGTGATCAGGCCGCCCACGGGGGTCAGCGCCACGGGCACCTCGTCCAGCACCACGATGTCGGTGGGCGAGAGGTCAGGCGTCTCGTCCACGGCCTTGACGATGCGCAGCCGGCCCTGCGCGCGCCCGGTATTCAGCGGCAGGAAGGTCTGCTCGCGCAACAGCGCCTCCTGGGTGATGAAGTCCACCCCAGCCCGCTGGGCCGTCTGCTCCTGCAGCGTGGAATTGCTCTTGAATCGCAGCGGCTCGTAGAACGTGGCCGCCAGCCGCTGCCCCGTCAGGGTCAGCAGTTCGGGCGTCAGCAGATCGCCTTCCCAGAATTCGTAGGTGTAGCCCGGCAGGCCGTTCTGCCAACTCAGCGTGCCGAACAGCAGGCGCCGGCCGGGGTCCTTGTACTGGGCGATCAGTGCGGCTTTGTCGCCGGTCAGCAACCGCTGCTCGCGCGCGAAGGTTTCGTGCAGCGCATAACGCGGCGTATCGAGGTAGTAGATGCGGTCGGCCCGCTGACGGTCGATCACGAACAGCACGTGCGGAATTTCCAGCGGCGTGCCGGCGTTGTAGATACGTGCCAATTGCTGGAATTGGGCCTGGGTGCGGATCTGTTCCAGAAACCGTGGCCCGCCCCGGCGCGCGTCCTCGGCTTTGCGCGCCTCGATCTCGTCGGCACGAAGGGGGCGGCCGTTTTCGAAAGGGGAGGGCTTGCGGGCGGTCTGGGCTTGGGCCGCATTGCCGGCTGCAATCGCCAGCGCGCAAACCGCGGCTAGGACGACTCGGCATAGCCGGGAATGCGGAAATTGCTTCGATGGCGCACTCAAGGGTGGCATGGGGACGGGGAGGGCTACGAGAAGCCGCAATCATATCCAAGCTTATTGGGGACGCGCCATCGGCAGGCGAAGCGACGGAAGCCTGCGCTCCGACGTGCGTTGGTCTGATTTCCCCAAAAGGTCAACCGTCGCTCAATGCAACAAGGCCCCCGAAAGGGGGCCTTGCCGTCAATCCATCAGCCGCAACGGCGATCAGCCTTCAGCCGTTTCCGCCAGGACGCGGCGGGCCTCTTCGGCCACGCGTTCGGGGGCAGTGCCACCCACGTGCTTGCGGGCGGCGACCGAGCCTTCCAGGGTCAGCACCTGATGCACGTCTTCGGTGATGCTGGCATGGTAGGCCGTCAGTTCGGCGGTGGACAGGTCCGCCAGGTCGCAACCGCGCTGTTCGCAGTCACGCACGGCATGGGCCACGACCTCGTGGGCGTCGCGGAAGGGCACGCCGCGCTTGACCAGGTAGTCGGCCAGATCGGTGGCGGTGGCAAAGCCCTGCAGGGCGGCGGCGCGCATGTTGTCGGCCTTGACCTTGATGCCGCCAGCCATGTCCGCGAAGATCGTGAGCGTGTCGCGCAGCGTGTCGGCCGTGTCGAACAGGCCTTCCTTGTCTTCCTGGTTGTCCTTGTTGTAGGCCAGGGGC
>DALZRX010000707.1:0-1974 GCA_032015805.1 Achromobacter sp. | reverse complement strand
GGCGTGGCGCAGGTCCTGCTGTGCCGATGCCAGCACCGGCGGCGTCAAGGTGGCCATCTCGTTGTGGGCCAGCGGGCTGGCGACGTAGTCGGGCGCCAGGCCGGCTACTTCGGCTGCTTCGCTGGCCTGGGTGCGTGTATCGGCCAGTGTGCGGCTCGCGTCCTCGGCGCGCCGGGCACGCTGCCGGGTTGCCTGCTGTTCCTGCTCGAAGCGGGTCTGCCGGCGTTGCCGTTCAGTGTGGGCATCCGCTGCGTCGCGCTGCTGCCGCTCGGCATCGGCCGCCGCCTTGTCCAATGCCTTGGCGTCGGTCATGGCCGGGTCGTTCTGCAACTCGTCGAGCCGTGTGCGGTGGCCGGCCAGCGTGGTTTCCGCCCGCTGTTGCGCCTGCGTCGCGCCTGTTTCGTCGGTGCGTGCGGTCTCAAGGGCGAGGCGGCCTTCGTTGAGTTCGCGGCTGGCGTTGTCGAAGCCGGTCTGCGCGCTGCGCAGGCTGCGCGCACGGCGTCGGGCCTGGGTGGCGGCATAGCGCTGGTAACGCTGGTTGAACTGGCCGACGGCGCGCTCCAGCGCCTCGTATTCCTCCAGCTCGCGGCGGTATTCCTCGAGCTGGTTCAGGGCGTCGGCGACGTCGGCCAGCAGGTCGGTGGAGATCGGCGGCAGTGCTTCTGTCAGCGCGTTGGAGAGGTTGGTCTCGTCCGGTTTCTTGGAGAGCTGCGGCTGGCGCAGCTGAATCAGCGTATCCATCAGCGCGGTGTAGCGCTGCGGCCCTAAGTGGAACAGACGCTCATCGACTGCGCGCCGGTAGGCGGCCGCGGTATCGAACACCTGCCCATGGTCCTGCAGCGCGTCGCGCAGGCGCTCGCGCGTGAGCACCGCACGCGCGGGGCTCATCAGCCAGATGTCCTGGCCGATGCGTTGCTGTTCGAGGACGAAGAACCAGCTGTCGACCTGGGGGCGCGCGGCCACCGCCAGCAGTCCGCAGCCCAGCGTGAGGTAGTGAGGCTGGCCGTCGGCGCCGAGCCGGCCCAGCTCCAGCCAGGCGTAGCCCATGCGGCGGTCGAGGCGGCCCAGCAGCAGGTTCCAGGCCATCTTCTTGCTGGCGTCTCCGTCGGGTTCGATGCGCGAGGGCTTGAGCTGGGCGTCGAACAGGAACGGCAGGGTCAGCGAGAGCACCTTGGACTTGCCGGTGCCATTGTTGCCTCGCAGCAGCAGGTGGCCGTCGCGGAACCAGAACTCCTCGCTGTCGTAGTGGAACAGCTCGACCAGCCCCAGCCGCAGTGGCTGCCAGCGTGCGAGGGTGGGGATGGGCAAGGACGGGGAGGTGGTGTCGGTCATTCGAACAGGGACGGATGGGCGGCCGCGGGCGCGGCCGGCTGGCGGATATCGGCCTCGCCCAGGGCGAAGCGCGCCAGTGCGGGCAGGGGCTGAACGTGGGTCCCGTCGCATGCCGCGAGTTGCAGTTTCTGCAAGCGTTCAAGTGCAAGGTCGGCCAGTTCGCGTTCGGCACCGGGTTCGCGCGCCGATTTGCGCCAGTAGCTGCCGTGCGCTTCACGGGCGGTGGCGAGGAAGGCGATGACGTCGTCGCGGTTGATCGCATCGGCGGCGTCCCGCGACCGGGACAGGAACTCGGCGACCAGCAGGGTGGCATGGGCCTCGGTGCCTTCGGCGGGCATGGCGATGTCGGTCAGTTCTGCATCCTCGTCCGCCAGAGCCAGGCCTTCGGCACGCTGCTCGGCGACCAGGCCGGCGGCCTCGCACAGGCGGCTGGCCATTGCGCCGCGCTGGTTGACGAAATAGGCGCGCAATTCGGCGTCGAGGGTATCCAAATAGACCACGGGGTCGTCCAGCAGGCGGCGCGCGAGGTGGTGGCGCAGGGCCGTGCGCCGGCCTTCCTCGCTGTCCGGCTGGTGCTCGGTGACCAGCGAGGCAAGGCGTGCGTCCAGGTCCACCGGGGCCTGCTCGGCGGGCCAGGTGGAC
>DALZRX010000706.1:0-1974 GCA_032015805.1 Achromobacter sp. | reverse complement strand
GCGCCATCTCCAGACCCGGCTGGCCACCGCCACCCCGGAGCGTGCCGCTGGCGGCTATGCCCAGCGCGCCGCCATCGCCCATGCCGTCTTTGCACCCGACATGGGCCGGCCGGTTGAAGTCAGCGGCGAGAACGAGAAGGCGCTGGTGACCTGGCTGACCAAGCGCATGGGCGCGCCCATGCGCGCGCCGTCGCTGTCGCAAACGGGCTACGAGCTGATCGGTGGACGCCTGCTGCCCGGCGGCGCGGGACCCGTCGCACAGTTCATGTACGGCGCGGCGGACGGCCAGCGCCTGACGCTATACGTCACCCGGGAAGCCGCGGGCGGACAGACCGCCTTCCAGTTCACGCAGGAAGGCCCCGTGCGGGTGTTCTATTGGGTCGAGGGCGAATTCGGCTATGCACTGTCCGGCGCGGTCAGCCGCGACGAACTGCAGCGCGTGTCGCAGGAAGTCTATCGCCAGCTCCAGGGCTGACGGCCGCCAATCGCCTTCGCGCTGGAGCCTGTCAGCCCGCGCTGGCGCGCGCCTCGTGCAGCATGTGCAGCGTGATCTTGCGCACCTCGGCCTTGCTCATGTCGATGTGGGACCGCAGCATGCGCGCGGCCTCGTCGGCGCGCCGTGACAGGATCGCCCGCAGGATGGCCGCATGCTCGTCGTAGGT
This sequence comes from Achromobacter sp., assembly GCA_032015805.1. Classification (GTDB taxonomy): domain Bacteria; phylum Pseudomonadota; class Gammaproteobacteria; order Burkholderiales; family Burkholderiaceae_B; genus Achromobacter. The sequence goes on along the minus strand of DALZRX010000706.1, from coordinate 1,312 downwards.
GGCGTCCACGCGGAAGTCCTTGGTGAAATCCAGCCGCCGCACGATGCGGATCTTTTCGGTAACGTCGCGGTGGATCTGCGTCATCTCCGGATTGCCGGCGGCGGCCACCAGCGCGCAATGAAACGCTTCATCCAACTGCGCCACCAGCCGGCCGTCCAGGATGCGCTGCGCCGGCGGCACAAGCCACACGTCGGTCAGTGCCCCAAGGATGCCGGCCGAATCCATTTGCTGACGCGCGCACAGCTTTTCCACCGCCGCCAGCTCCAGCACCACGCGCACGTCGTACAACGCCTCGAAGCGCTCGAAATCGAACGGCCGCACCTGCCAGCCGCTGCGCGGCCGCGCCAGCACGAACCCTTCGCGCTCCAGCCGCACAAGGCCCAGGCGCACCGGCGTGCGGCTGACGCCCAGCCGCGCCACGAGGTCGGCCTCGGTGAAGCGCTCCCCGGGCAGCATGCGAAAGCCGAACAGGTCGTCCTTGATGCGCAGGTACACCTGATCGGCCAGCGAGCCGGCGAGCGCCGTCGCCTGGCGCACGGCCGGGCCGGCCTGGACGGCTTGCAACCGCATCATCCGGTCACGACGCACGTGGCGTCTTCGGTGATCACGACAAGGGGGTCGCCCGCATTCACGGGCTTGCCGGGCACGCAGCGGATGGCGGACACCGTGCCCGACGCGGGCGCGATGACCGACAGTTCCATCTTCATGGCTTCCACCACCACCAGCGTGTCGCCCGCAGTTGATAGCCGCCGGGCGAATCCATGCCGTAGATGCACATGTAGACGCCGCCAATGCCCACCGTGCCCTCGGCCGTGAAGGTGCGCGCGGGATTGTATTTGGACGTCAGCAGGCGGTGGCGCGGATCGATCGGCACCGCGCATGGCGCGCCAAGATAGACGTCGCCCAGGCCCATGATCAGGTAGCTGGCGTCAAAGACGATGCGGCGCACCTCGTCGCGGTCGTCCAGGCCATTGATGCGCTGGATGAAGTCCACGTTGTTCGGCAGCCAGGGCGCGCTGGCGCGCACGGTCTCCTGGTAGCGCTGCACCGCGCCCAACGTGGCGGCGTCCTCGAAGGCCATGGGCAGGTACACGACGCGCGTGGGCACCTTCAGCGTGGCGACGTCGGCCAGCCCGGCTTCAATCTCCAGCAGCTTCGCGATAAGCGCGCCCTGCAGGACCACGCGGCTGTCGTAGCGGATCTGCAGCGAACGCACGCCGGGCGACAGTTCCAGTACGCCAGCCACCGGGTCGGCGTTCAGCGCCTCCATCAGCAGGTGGATGCGCATGCGCAGCGCCAGGTCGAGCACGTT
>DALZRX010000705.1:0-1989 GCA_032015805.1 Achromobacter sp. | reverse complement strand
TCTGCCGCGCGAGCCTGACGCCCGCGCGGTGTGCCGCGGCCCAACGTCCCCAGTCAGGTGCCGGCGGGCGGATCCTGCTCACGCCGCTCGGCGTCTTCCTGCGCCGCGACGTCTTCCAGTTTGACCTGGCTGGTGCTGCCATGGGTTGCGGCGCACTGCGCCGGGTTCTGGCTGCTTTTGACGCATTGCGCGAATGCCAGCGCCGCGTCCACGGTCGCGAAGTGGTACGAATGGCCGTCGGCGAATGCAACCTTTCCTTCAACAGAACAATCCATGAGTGCCTCCAGGTTTCGGAAGACCCATGCTGCCCCCTTGGCGCGGTGGCGTCAATTCACCCGGCGCGGCAGCACCGCCCGCATCCAGCGCGACAACGGCGGACGGATGCGCTGGTTGTGCAGCAGCACCGCGCCCAGCACGCCGATGAAGGCGCCAATCGCCGTGTCCACGAAACGCGCCTCGATGACATCGATCGGATAGCCCTGCCCCAGGTGCGGCGCCTCGGCCAGGAAAATGGTCAGCGGCGTGATCAGCACGACCGCGCTGGCGTAGTGACGCACCACCAGCGTCTCGATGCCGAACGACAGCGCCATCATCACCAGGCTCAGGGTCCAGACATTGAGCGGCAGGCTGAGTAGCGCCCATGCCACGCACAGGCCCACCGCCGTGCCCAGGATGCGGTGCATCTGCCGGCTCCAGGCCGCGCGCAGACTGGCGCCCTGGATGATCGCCAGGCAGCTCACCGGCACCCAGTACGGCCGCTGAAGCTGCAGCAATTCGGCCACCAGCAGCGAGATGCCGACGAACAGGCCAATGATCACCGAGTCGTAGACCACGAAGTCGAAGGTTGGCTTGGGCAGGTCGATGGGCGCGGGCGGCGGGGCGACGCGCGTCATGTGCAGGGAATAGGCAAACGCCACCAGGCAGGCGACGAGGCACCCCAGCGCCACCATGCCTACCCGCAGCGGCACGTCTTGCACGGTGCCGGGCGTGTACGCGGCAATCGCCGTGGCCATGATGAAGAACAGGCTGCCCGGCGGCCCCAGTCGATAGCATCGGCACACCATGTTCACCACCATGGCGATCAGCGTCAGCGCCGCGATCGTGGCGGTCGGCCAGAACTGCGTCAGCGCGCCCAGCGCATAGCAGGCCACCATGCCGAACGACGCCGCCAGCAGCATCATCATGCGGATCTGCAACGAGGCGTTGGGCAGGCTCAGGAACACCATGCCGCCCAGGCTGGACATCAGCCCGTAGTCCATGCGCCCGAAATACGCGCCCACCATCAACGGCAGGCCGGACGACAGCGCGGCGGCAAAGGGCATTTCCCAGGGACGGTCGCTGGCGTTCACCCGGGTCAGCTCGGTCCAGGTGCCGTGCAACTGGTCTTTCAGGAAGGCGGAGGGGCGCCTCGGCCGGTCGTGCGGCCCCGAGGGGTCGTCATGTCGTTTCATAGGCTGGCGAAGATGGGGGTCCGCTGATTCTATCCCCCATCAAATTCCGCCACCCGGATTTAACGGGAATTCCCCGATTCTCCCCCCGGTACCCGCTGGTACCATTCGCCGCACTTCAGCCTTCGGCTGAGCGATAAACATGCGCAAACTCTGCGCGGAGACACCATGAAAGCACTCAAACTGGCAGCGGCCGGAACCGCCTTGTTCATTTCGTCCTGGGCCGCCCACGCGGGCGCGACCTTCGACGCGGTCAAGAGCAAGGGTTTTGTGCACTGCGGCGTATCCACCGGCGTCGCGGGCTTTTCCGTGAACGACAGCAAGGGCGGCTGGATCGGGCTGGACGTCGACCTGTGCCGCGCGCTGGCCATCGCCCTGTTCGGCGACGCCTCCAAGGCCAAGATCCAGGCGATCAGCGCCGTTCAGCGCTTTACCGCCCTGCAGTCCGGTGAAGTCGACGTACTGACCCGCAACACCACCCTCACCCTGACGCGCGACACGACGCTGGGCCTGATCGGCGTGGGCGTGAACTACTACGACA
>DALZRX010000704.1:0-1990 GCA_032015805.1 Achromobacter sp. | reverse complement strand
AGCGCCTGGAACTGGCGCGCGCGCTGGCCACGCGGCCGCGCCTGCTGCTGCTTGACGAGGTGCTGGCGGGACTCAATCCCAGTGAGATCGACGAGATGATTCCGGTGGTGAAAAAGCTGGTGGACGACGGCGTCACCGTGCTGATGATCGAACACGTGATGCGCGCGGTCATGAGCCTGGCCGAGCACGTGTGGGTGCTGGCGCAGGGCAAGCTGATCGCGTCGGGCACGCCGGGCGAGGTCACGCGCGATCCCACGGTGGTCGAGGCCTATCTGGGCCACGGCGCCGCTGCCCGGCTTGCCGCACAAGGAGCGCCGGCATGAGCGCACTGCTGGAAGTCCAAGGCTTGCGCGCCGGCTACGGACGCATGGAAGTGCTGCGTGGCGTGGATCTGGAAGTGGGCGACGGCGAGATCGTGGTGCTGCTGGGCAGCAACGGCGCGGGCAAATCCACGCTGAACAACACGGTGTGCGGCCTTTGCCGGCCGTGGGGCGGCAACGTGCGCTTCGAGGGCCAGGACCTGACAGGCCGCCACTACCGCCAGGTGGTGCAAGCCGGCCTGATCCAGGTGCCCGAGGGCCGCCGCATTTTTCCGAACCTGAGCGTGCGCGAGAACCTGGAGCTTGGCTCCTTCACGCGCGCCCGGGAGCGCCGCGGGCAGAACCTGGACAAGGTGCTCGACATCTTTCCCCGGCTGCGCGAACGCCTTGAACAACTGGCCGGCACGATGTCGGGCGGGGAACAGCAAATGCTGGCAATCGGCCGCGGTCTCATGGCCGAGCCGCGCCTTCTGATCCTCGACGAACCGTCGCTTGGCTTGTCGCCATTGATGGTCGAGGAATTGTTCGGCCTCATCAAGCGGTTGCACGGCGACGGACTGGCGATTCTGCTGGTCGAACAGAACGTGGGTCAGTCCCTGGAAACGGGGCAGCGGGCCTATGTGCTGGAAAACGGCGCGGTGCGCTACAGCGGCAGTTGTCCCGAGCTGCTCGCCAGCGACGACGTGCGCCGCGCTTATCTGGGGATGTAATCATGGCCCAGCCTCAAACCCTGGCCCAGAAGCTGATCGCCGCCGCCTGCGGGCGGGAGACGGTGGCCGAGGGCGAAATCGTCACCTGTGCGGTCGACCTGGCGATGTTCCACGATTCCAGCGGTCCCCGGCGCCTGAAGCCGATGCTGGAAGAGCTGAATGCCACGCTGTGGGATCCGTCCAGGATCGTGCTGGTCATCGACCATTACGTGCCGGAATCGGACGACGAATCCCGTCGCATCGTGCGCATCGCGCGCGATTGGGCCGCGGAGAAGCAGTTGCCCAACGTGTACGACTCCGTGGGCATCTGCCACGTGGTGGTGCCGCAGCACGGCCACATCCGGCCCGGCATGTTCTGCGTGGGCGGCGACTCGCATTCGCCCACCGGCGGCGCGTTTGGCGCCTATATGTTCGGCATCGGCAGCACCGAGATGCTGGGCGTGGCGGTCACCGGCCAGATCTGGGTCAAGGTGCCCAAGACGCTGATGATGCGTTGGCGCGGCCAGTTGGCGGGCGGCGTCACGGCCAAGGACATGATGCTGCACATGATCGGCCGCTATGGCATGAACGGCGGGCGCTATCAGGCGGTGGAGTTCTGCGGTGACGCCGTGCGCGCGCTGTCCATGCAGGAGCGCATGACGCTCTCGAACATGAGCGCCGAGCTGGGCTCGCAGGTCGGCCTGATCGCCCCGGACGAAACCACCGCAGCCTATTTGCGTGAGGCGGGCGTGTCGGCCGAGCTGGATCTGGCGCGCTGGCAGAGCGATCCGGACGCCGAGGCGGAGTGGCACGATTTCGACGCGTCTTCGCTGGCGCCCCAAGTCGCCGCGCCGCACAGCCCCGCCAACGCGCGCGCCGTGGACCAATACAAGGACGTGCCGTTGCAGGTGGCCTACATCGGCGCCTGCACGGGCGCCAAGCTCGAAGACCTGCGCGCCGCGGCCAGCGTGTTGCGCGGCC
>DALZRX010000703.1:0-2003 GCA_032015805.1 Achromobacter sp. | reverse complement strand
GCGGCGAGCAGCGCGGCCGACGGTTGCGCAACGGTGCGCCACGGCCCGTTGATGTCGCCCGACTCATACCAGTGACCCGCGGCCTGCAGATACAGGCGGCCGCCACTGTCGCCCAGGATGAGCGCCCGCGTGTTGATGACGCGGCGCCAGCCCTGCGTGTCGGGCAGGCCTGTCCAGGCAGGGGCGCCATCGACCAGCACCAGGATTGCCGGCACCGTGCGATAGATGATGCGCGGTGGCGTGTTGTTCACCGGCACCGTCTTGGTGGCCGGATTGTTCTGCGACAGCGCATAGCTCAGTTGCAATGCATCCAGCGGCGTGACGACGCCCTTGGCCGGGATGCGGGCCTCGAGCTCGCTGCGCAGCCGCGCGGCCTCTTGCGGCGCCGTGGGCACCTGCACACGTTCGACGCGGATGTCCGACAAATGCACCAGGCCTGCGGGCTTGTTGACGTCGGCGCGCGCGGAGAAGTCGGCCACGCCGTAGGTGGGGCTGCCCTTGGCCGGCCCCACCGCGACCGCCATGCGGCCGGTGATGCGGCCACCGGTCCACGTGTCGATCTGCGGTTGGTAGAGTTCGACACGGGTGCCGTCTGGCGCGGAGAAACTGCGGGGCCACTGGAGGGCGCGCGCGGCGGACGCGTCGAGATCACCGGCGCCGGGTTGTCCGGCAGACGGCGCCCCCGCCGCAAACTGGGCCTGGCCGGAATCCCGGGGCTGCGCGGCGGCGCTGAAGGCAATCGACGTTCCCGCAGCGATGCCGAGCAGGGCGCGCATGACGCGCAGGCGGCGGCCGGCCTTGTCGGGGACCACGGGCAAGCAGGTAAACCGGGCATGCGGACGCAGCAATCGGGACACGCAATTCATCTCACGCTCCTTGAGGTTTCGGCCGCCTGCCAGGCCGGCCCGGGCGATTCGTTGCCGGAAGATTCCAGGCATCGCCGCTTCGGGTTATACGCCAGTGGCGCGCGCGCTTCAATTGCCGGAACGCCCAAGCTGACCGCACACTGAATAAGCAACAGATCGTTAACGCCGTGAAAAAGCTATTGATCGGTTCAGGCAGAACTTCTATAACTCGTTCCACAAGGGCTTGCTGCTTTTGCCCGATTGCCTTTCCGCTGCAATCCAACTAGAGCGGCGCAACGCCCGCCACACCGCGCAAGCCTCGCGCGAATCGCCAGCCCCTTCCCGCGGCCGCTGGCGGCTCCCCCAAGCCTCTCCTACGGCAAGAACATTTCGTTCAAGAAGCCGTGTGAAGGAGCAGCTCATGGCTCTCACCCTGTCCCATCCCGGGGTTTATATCCAGGAAATTCCCAGCGGCGTTCGCACGATCGCCGGGGTCGCGACCTCGGTCGCCGCATTCCTGGGCGCCGCCCCGCGCGGTCCCGTCAACAAGGCGGTCCGGATATTCAGCTTTTCCGACTATGAGCGCGCCTTCGGCGGGCTTGCCGACGATTCGGAGCTTGGCTACGCGGTGCGCCAATTCTTCGTGAACGGTGGCACGGACGCCTGGGTCGTGCGCGTGGTCAAGGAAGCGTCGCCCGCGCAGCGCACGTTGCGCAGTGCAACGGCGGTGGACGTACTGACGGTCCGGGCGCTGGACCCGGGCGTCTCCGGCAACAGCATCCAGGTCCGCGTGGACCACGCCACCGCCGTGCCTTCCAGCACCTTCAACATCCAGTTCATCCGCGGCAGCGACGGGCGGGCGGAAAGCTACGCCAACGTGTCCTTGAACGCCAAGGATCCGCGCTACCTGCTGGATCTCGTGCAGGGCGTTTCCCAGTTGGTTCGGCTGGAGCGGATGCTGACGCAGGGCGCGCTGGACGCGCTACCTGCAGGCACCAGCACCAGCGGCACCCTGGGCGACGTGCAGACGCTGCTGGACGCGACCCACACCGACTTTCGCGTGGCGGTGAGCGGGCTGGAACCCGTGGGCGTCAGCATCGCGCTGCCCGGCGACATTGCCGGCGGCACCGCGACGCAGCGCCTGACCTCGCTGGCGGC
>DALZRX010000702.1:0-2010 GCA_032015805.1 Achromobacter sp. | reverse complement strand
GTCCGGCAGGCGCGCGGCGAACTCGCCGTGCTGCCGGCCCGGCCCGCCCTGCGCAGGTCGCCGCTTGCCGCCATCTGGCGCCGCGACCGTCCCAGCACCCGTCAGGCGCGCGCATTCGCCACCCAGCTCGAACGCATCATCCAGGCGGATGGCATTGCGCTGGCCGCATAGACCGCGCGCCGCATCCCGAACACGCACCTTCTTCATATCGGAGCACCCATGTACGACTGGCTCAACGCATTGCCCAAGGCGGAATTGCACCTGCATCTGGAGGGCACGCTCGAACCCGAGCTGCTCTTCAAGCTGGCACAGCGTAATGGCGTGGCGCTGCCGTGGCCCGACGTCGAGGCCCTGCGCGGCGCCTACGACTACAACAATCTGCAGGAATTCCTGGATCTCTACTACATGGGCGCGGACGTGCTGCGCACGGAGCAGGACTTCTATGACCTGACCTGGGCCTATCTGCTCAAATGCCGCGAGCAGAACGTGGTGCATACCGAGCCGTTCTTCGACCCCCAGACCCACACCGACCGCGGCGTGCCCTTCGAGACCGTGCTGAACGGCATCAGCCAGGCGCTGGCAGACGGCCGCAAACAGCTCGGCGTGAGCAGCGGCCTGATCCTGAGCTTCCTGCGCCACCTGCCCGAAGCGCAGGCGATGCGCACGCTGGAGCAGGCGCTGCCCTACCGGGACGCCTTCATCGCCGTGGGCCTGGACAGCAGTGAGCAGGGCTTTCCGCCGCGTCTCTTCCAACGCGTGTTCGACCGCGCCCGGGCCGAAGGCCTGCCCGCCGTGGCCCATGCGGGCGAGGAAGGCCCGCCCGAATACATCTGGGAAGCGCTGGATCTGCTCAAGGTGCTGCGTGTCGATCATGGGGTGCGCGCCGCCGAAGACCCGAAACTGATCGCGCGCCTGATCGACGAGCAGATTCCGCTGACCGTCTGTCCGTTGTCCAATACCCGGCTGCGAGTGTTCGACCACATGCGCGAGCACAACATCCTGTCGCTCCTCGATGCGGGGGTCAAAGTCACCGTCAACTCCGACGATCCGGCCTACTTCGGCGGCTATGTCAACGAGAATTTCCACGCACTTTACGAGCACCTGGGCATGACGCGCGAGCAGGCGCAGGCTTTGGCGGACAACAGCCTGGACGCGCGCATCGCCAGATAGGCGCGTCCCAGCCATGCGCATTACGCATGGCTATGTTCAAAACCGGAATGGCTAGCGCGGCGCTTTCCTCCCTACCATAGTCCGGCGACAGCAATGCTCGCTGCCGCCGGACGATGAACAACGACACAAGGGGCAGGATATGAGTGAACGCGTGAAGGCGGCGCTGCGCGCTGGCACGCTTGTCGGCGTGCGCCACCGCGGCGTATGCCGCTATGGCGCCATTCCCTATGCGCAGGCGCCCGTGGGCGAACTGCGCTTTGCACCGCCGCAACCCGCCACCTGGCGCGGCGAATTCGACGCCACGGGCACCGGCGCTGTCCCACCCCAGCTTCCGTCGCGCCTGCGCGGCGCCATGGGCGACTTCGATGCCGATCAATCCGAAGACTGCCTGCATCTGACGGTGTGGACGGCGGCTGCCGACGGCAAGCGGCGCCCCGTGGTCGTGTGGCTGCACGGCGGTGCCTGGCAGAGCGGCGGCGGCGCGTTGGATTGGTATGAAGGCTCGCGGCTTGCACAGCGCGGCGACGTGGTTGTGGTGGCCGTCAATTACCGGTTGGCCGCGCTGGGCTGGCTGTACGTGCCGGGCCAGACGGCCAACGTTGGACTGCTCGACCAGGAATTGGCGATCGATTGGGTGCTCGCCAATATCCAGGACCTCGGCGGCGATCCGGCTCGGGTCACGCTCATGGGCCAATCGGCGGGCGCCTCTTCGATCTGCGCCATGCTGACGCGCACCCCTCGATTCTCGCGCGCCATCCTGCAAAGCGCCGCACTGGGCCGGGGCTTTCGCAGCGCGCAACAGGCCGACGCGCTGGGCCAGGTCTATCTGCGCGCCGCCGG
>DALZRX010000701.1:0-2011 GCA_032015805.1 Achromobacter sp. | reverse complement strand
TGCACGAGGCGCTGAACAGCGAACTGCAGCAGCAGCACTTCTCGGTCAAGCGCGCTTGCCCGTCCTGCGGCACGAGCTTCCCGGAACCCGATCCCCGCCTCTTCTCGTACAACTCCAAGCATGGCTGGTGCACGGGCTGCTACGGCACGGGCCTGCAACTGCAAGGCTTCGATGAAGAACAGACCGGCGAGGAAACCGCCTGGAACGCCTGGTACGAAGGCGAGGCCAAGACCTGCACGCAGTGCGACGGCCAACGGCTGAACCGCGTGGCGCGCGCCGTGCGCTGGCGCGACAAGTCGATCGCCGAACTGGCGTCGCTGCCGGTGTCGGACGCGCACACCTTCTTCACCGGACTGGTGGCGCGCGGTCGCGAAGGCGAGATCGCCCGCGACATCCTGGCCGAGATCCGCGGCCGCCTGAATTTCATGCAGGAAGTGGGCCTGAACTACCTGGCGCTGGACCGCGCCGCCCCCACGCTGTCCGGCGGCGAGGCGCAACGCATCCGGCTGGCCGCGCAGCTTGGCTCCAATCTCCAAGGCGTCTGCTACGTGCTGGACGAACCCACCATCGGCCTGCATCCGCGCGACAACCGCATCCTGCTGGACGCGTTGGCGCGCCTGGAAGGCAACGGCAACACGCTGGTGGTGGTCGAACACGACGACGACACCATCCGGCGCGCCTCGCACGTCATCGACATCGGTCCGGGCGCGGGCATCCGCGGCGGCCGCGTGGTGGCGCAGGGCACCGTGCAGGACGTGATCGAATCGCCCGAGTCCGTGACGGGCCGCTACCTGAAGACGCCGCTTGCGCATCCGCTGCAGGGCCGTCGTCCGGTCGAGGCCGACACGCCCATGATCGAGATCCGCGGCGCGCGCCTGCACAACCTGCGCAGCGTCGACGCGCGCATCCCCGTGGGCCGCCTGAGCGTGGTCACCGGCGTGTCCGGATCGGGCAAGTCGACGCTGGCGCGCGAAGTGCTGCTGGACAACCTGACCCAGGCCGTCTCGCAAGGCAAGGCGCCGGGATGGGCCGGCTGCGAGAGCATCAAGGGGTGGGAAGCCATCGACCGCGTGCTGGAAGTTGACCAGACGCCCATCGGCAAGACGCCGCGCTCGTGCCCAGCCACCTACGTGGGATTCTGGGACGACGTACGCAAGCAATTTGCCGATACCCGCGAGGCCCGCATGCGCGGCTGGACGGCGGCGCGTTTCTCGTTCAACACCGGTGATGGCCGCTGCCCGATCTGCGAAGGCCAGGGCATGCGCACCATCGAGATGAACTTCCTGCCCGACGTGAAGGTGCCGTGCGACGCCTGCAACGGCGCGCGCTTCAACAGCGACACGCTCAGCGTGCAGATGCGCGGCAAGAACGCCGGCGAGCTGCTGTCCATGGAAGTAGACGACGCCATCGGTTACTTCGCCGCCCATCCCAAGATCCACCGTCCGCTGCAACTGATGCAGGACGTGGGACTGGGCTACCTGACGCTGGGCCAACCGTCTCCCACGCTGTCGGGCGGCGAGGCGCAGCGCATCAAGCTGGTGACCGAGCTGTCCAAGGCCCGACTGACCGACGGTCTGATCAAGACCGGCCGCGCCTCGCGCATCCCGCACACCCTGTACGTGCTGGACGAACCGACGGTAGGCCTGTCGATGGCGGATGTCGAGAAGCTGATCCACGTGCTGCATCGCCTGGTCGAAGCCGGCAACACCGTCGTGGTGATCGAACACAACCTGGACGTCATCGCCGAAGCCGACTGGCTGCTGGACCTCGGTCCGGAAGGCGGCACGGGCGGCGGGCAACTGGTGGGCGAAGGTTCGCCGGAGCATGTGATGACGCTGGCCGACCACTCCCATACCGGCCGGGTCCTGACGGAGTTCCTTGCGCAACAACAGCCGTAGCACACCATGGATTGTCGTTTTGAAGACCGGCTTGCCGGACGCGCGCTGCGCCTGGACGGGTTTTGCGCCCGCATCGAGGCGCGCGCCGCCGCCGAGGTCGCGCCCGCACTGGC
>DALZRX010000700.1:0-2021 GCA_032015805.1 Achromobacter sp. | reverse complement strand
CCGCACGCACGGTTCGCCTGCACGGCTACAACATCGTCGTTGAGGCCGCGCTCGCGGGGCAGGGCCTGGCGATGGGCCGTGAAAGGCTGATCGCCGCGCACCTGGCGAGTGGGGCGCTGGTGCGGGCGCTGCCGGAAGCGGTGCTGGAAGATCCGCGCATCGGCTGGTGGTTCGTCACGCCGCGCGGCACGCCCAGCGCGCCCGTGCAGGCGTTGCACGAGTGGCTGGCGCAGACGGCCAACGGACACGACGCCGGGGGGCCGGCTGGCACGCATTAGTTTTACTCATACGTGCCGCGCAAGAATTGATTGGTCACGCGGCGGTTGGGCCGATAGCATCGGGGGAGCGTCAAGAAGCGCTTTTCCCCTTTTTCACAGGTGATTCGATATGACCCGCAGCATTTCCGCCCGCGTTGCCGAGCTTGGCCTGGTTCTGGAAGCCGCCGCCGCCCCGGCCGCGAACTACGTGCCGTTTGTCCAGGAGGGCAACCTGCTCTATATCTCCGGCCAGATTTCCCGCAAGGACGGCAAGGCGGCTTACCTGGGCCAACTGGGCCATCAGGTGTCGGACGCCGATGGCGTCGAGGCCGCCCGCGCCAGCGCGCTGGGCATCCTGTCGCAGATCGCCGCCGCCACGGGCGACCGGCTGGACCGTGTCGCGCGCGTGGTGCGGCTGGGCGTGTTCGTCGCCAGCGCGCCGGACTTCAATCGCCAGAGCGCCATCGCCAACGGCGCTTCCGACTTGATGGTCGAGGTATTTGGCGACGCCGGCCGCCATGCACGCAGCGCCGTCGGCGTCGCGTCCCTGCCGCAAGGCGTTTCGGTGGAGGTCGAGGCCGTCATCGCGCTGACCCCGGCCTGATTTCGGCCGCCAGACAGGAGCCGCCATGACCGCCCCCTTGACCCCGAGCGCCGTCCAGGCGCTTCGTGCCCACGCGCCCGGGACACAGAGCTCGGTGCACTTCAATCACTCCGGCGCATCATTGCCGTCCACCGCCACGCTGCAGGCCATCCACGCGCACCTGAAGCGCGAAGCCGCGCAAGGTCCGATGGAAGCGGGCGTCGCCTCGCGGGATTTGACCGAAGCGGCCCGCACGCTGGCCGCGCAGTTGTTCAATGCGCAGGTCGACGAGATCGCGTTGACCGGCGGCAACTCGCCGGGTTGGGGCGCCGCCTTTGCGGCGCTGCCGCCCTGGCGGCCCGGTGACCGCATCCTGGTCGGCCGCCACGAGTGGGGCGGTAACCTCGCCGCCATGCGCCTCATTGCGCAGCGCGCCGGCGCGACGCTGGAGACCATACCGTCGGATGACAGCGGCTGTGTCGACGCGCAGGCGCTCGAGGCCATGCTGGACGACAACGTGCGGCTGATCGCACTGACCTGGTTGCCCGCCAACGGTGGCCTGATCAACCCCGCTGCCGCCGTCGGACAGGTGGCGCGCAAGCACGGCATTCCCTACTTCGTGGACGGCGCGCAGGCGGTGGGGCAGTTCGCGATCGACGTGCGGGAGGTCGGCTGCGATGTGCTGAGCGGCGCCGGCCGCAAGGCCTTGCGCGGCCCCCGCGGCACCGGGCTGCTATACGTGCGGCGCGAGTTCCTGGATCGGCTCACGCCCGCCTTCGTCGACACCCATTCCGCCCCGCTTGGCGCGGACGGCCAGCCGATGCTGCGCGCCGACGCCGCACGCCTGGAGTCCGCGGAGAACTCGCTGGCGCTGCGCTGCGGCCTTGCCAACGCCTTGCGAGAAGCGCTGGACATCGGGCTGGACACAATCCGGGCCACCATCGATGCCAACGCCCAGGCGCTGCGCGCCGAACTGGCGGCCATTCCCGGCGTCTCGGTGTTGGACCAGGGCCGCGAAAAATCCGGGCTTGTCGCCTTCAACATGGCCGGAAAGGACGCGGCGGACGTGCAGCGCACGCTGGCGGCGCAAGGCATCACCATCGGCAGCAACGGCGTGCCGTACACGCCCCTGGACATGCAGGCCCGCGGCCTGGACCGGGTCGCGCGCGCCTCGGTGAGCT
>DALZRX010000699.1:0-2026 GCA_032015805.1 Achromobacter sp. | reverse complement strand
GCGGGCGTCCGAGGCGGGCTGGCGGGCGGCTTGGCGTTTGACGTCATCGCGCGGCTGGCAAAGCTGCGCAGCCTCTTTGTCATCGCGCAGGGCACCGTGTTTGCGCTGGACCAGCGCAGCGTGGGGCCGGAGGAGGCGGGCCGAACCCTCAACGTGGACTATGTCGTCAGCGGATCGCTGCGCCGCCAGGACCAACGCCTTGCGGTGGATGTGCAATTGGTCGAGGCCCGCACGGCGCGCATCGTCTGGGCCGACGTCCTGGAGCATCCTTTCGATGACGCCTTGTTGGCCCTGGACGAGATCGGTAATCGGATCGTGGCATCGATCGACATCGAGATCGAGGCCGCCGAGCGCAGCCGCGCGATTCTGACGCCGCCCAATTCGCTGGACGCGTGGCAGGCGCATCACCGCGGGCTGTGGCACATGTACCGGTTCAACCGTACCGATAACGAACAGGCCCGGCACTTCTTCGAGATGGCGGTGCGGCTGGACCCGACGTTTTCGCGGGCTTATGCGGGCTTGTCGTTCACCCACTGGCAGACGGCGTTCCAACGCTGGGGCGACCAGACGGCCGCCACCGATCAGGCGTTCGAGACCGCCGGCCAAAGCCTGATCGCCGACGACCGGGACCCGGCCGCGCACTGGGCGATGGGCCGGGCGCTGTGGCTGCGCGGCAGCCAGGACCAGTCGGTCAGCGAACTGCAGATTGCCGTGGACCTCAGCCCGAACTTCGCCCTGGGGCACTACACGCTCGGTTTTGTGGACTGCCAACTGGGCGACGCCGAAGCGGCCATCGACGCATCCGACCACTCCCGCCACCTGAGTCCCTTCGATCCACTGCTGTTCGGCATGCTGGCCGTGCGCGCGCTGGCGTTGGTGCGGCTGGGCCGGATCGACGAGGCGGCAGGGTGGGCGATCAAGGCGGCGGCGCGCCCGAACGCGCACGTTCATATCCTGGCGATCGCCGCGTGCTGTCTGGCCCTGGCGGGCCGGACTGACGAGGCGCTGGGCTTTCTGCCCGCGATCCGCAAGGCGCAGTCGTCGTACCGGGTGGACGACTTCCTGGCGTCGTTCCGATTGGGGCCCGACACTCAGGCGCTGTTCCGGGAGGGCGCGCGGCGGATCGGGATCGCATGACGCGGTCCCCGCACCGTCAGATTTCGCTTGCTAAGTAACTGCCTAGGCAGCTAAGATGCTGCCATTGATTTTGACGGCCCTGCGCCAGCCCATCATGAGCAACCCCACTCCCTCCGTACTGAGCGATCTCTGTTCCGGCGAACTGGGTTTCCTGGTGACCTCCGTGCGCAATGGCATCCACGAAGCGCTGGATCGCGAACTGGCCCCGCTGCAGATCACCGTCCAGCAATACGTCGTGCTCAATTGCATCGTGATGGGGTGGGGGCGCACGCTCAGCGATTTTTGCCGGGTGTTGGCCTATGACTCGGGTGCCATGACCCGGCTGCTGGACCGTATCGCCGCCAAGGGGTTCATCCGGCGGGTGGAGAACGAAGCCGACCGCCGCAGCTCGCTGATCGAGCTCACCGAGCGGGGCCTGGCGGCGTTTCCGCAGGCGCGACAGGCCACCGAGGTGGCGTTTCGCAAGTTGCTCGGCGGATTCTCCGAAGCGGAAGCGCAAATGCTGCAAAAGCTGCTGTCGCGCATTCTCATCAACGCGCGGGCCGACTAGGTTTTACGGCCCGCCGATTTTTTTATCTATTTGTCTGCCTAGGCATATACAGCCTGGGCAAAAGAAGGCCAATTATGCAAGCCCCTCCACGTTCTTCTTTCTCCTTGCCGCGTCCGATGCGCGGCTTGGGCCTCACGCTGGCGGGCCTCCTGCTGGCCGGCTGCGCGAGCACCGGCGGGCTGAATACGCAGTCAGCGATGGGAAGCGCGAATGCGCTCGCCGCCAGCGCTTCATTGGCGCAAACGCAGGTGACGCCCGCCGCATGGCCCACGCAAGCCTGGTGGAAAGATTTCGGCGACCCGCAGTTGGATCAGCTCGTGCAGGCCGCGCTGGCCGAGC
>DALZRX010000698.1:0-2030 GCA_032015805.1 Achromobacter sp. | reverse complement strand
AGGCCGACGGCATGTTGTCGAACATGAACTGCACCTGGCCGCCGATCAGGTCGGTCATGGCCGGGGCGCTGCCCTTGTACGGAACGTGCAGGACATCGATGCCCGCCTTCATCTTGAACAGCTCGCCCGCCATGTGGATGGAGGTGCCGCTGCCGGACGAGGCAAAGGCCAGCTTGCCCGGGTTCTTCTTGGCGTAGTCGACCAGTTCCTTCACGGACTTGACCGGCACCTGGGGATTGACCACCAGGATGTTCGGGACCTTGGCGCCCAGGGCGACCGGAGCGAAGTCCTTGGTCAGGTCGAACGAAACGTTCTTGTACAGGGTCTGGTTGATCGCGCTGGTCACCGCGACGAACAGCAGCGTGTAGCCGTCGGGCGTGGCGCGCTGAACCTGGTCGGTGGCGATGTTGCTGCCCGCGCCCGGCTTGTTTTCGACCACGAAGGACTGGCCGAGGGACTCGGTCAATTCCTTGGCCATGATGCGGGCGATCACGTCGGTGGTGCCGCCGGCCGAGAAACCGACCACGATGCGGACGGGCTTGTCCGGATAGGCGGCGTGGGCGGAACCCATTGCGAATGCGCTTGCGGCGGTGGCCAGAAGGGTGGCGGCCAGACGCCGCATGCCAGGCTTGTGACCTGTAGTCATAGTGTCTCCGTGCAGGTACTGTCCATTAAATGGACGATTCGAATTATTGGATGAACGCATTCTGCGCTATACACGCGGATTACATCAAGGTAGAGTCCACCCTACGGACAATGGTTTTCCCTTGTCCGTTCCTTGATAACCCATAGTTTTCAGAGATTTGCATGCAAGACAGCGATGCCGCGGCCGCGGGCCCACGCACTCTGCGACGCGGCCTGGCCGTCCTGGCCGCCCTGCGCGACCAGGGTCCGGACGGACTGAGCGTGACGGACATTGCCCGGCTGACGGGCATACAGCGTCCGACCATCTATCGTCTGCTGGCCGCCCTGCTGGACGCCGGTCTGGTGCTGCCGGTCTCGGGCACCAAGAAGTATCGCGCCCAGCTCGCCGTGGACCCGGACACGCGTTCGCGCGACCCGCGCGTGCGCCAGTTGCTGCCCGTGCTGCGCCGCCTGGCGGACCGAACCGGCGATGCCGTGTTCCTGGTGGTGCGCGAAGAAGACGACTCGATCAGCCTGCATCGCGAGATCGGCAGCTATCCCGTGCAGATCCTTGCCACGTATGCCGGCAAGCGCCAGCCGCTGGGCGTCGGGTCCGGCGGCATGGCGCTCCTGGCTGCCCTGCCTGACGACATGGCGCGTGGCATTGTCGAGCGCAACTCCGGCAGGCTGGATGAGTACGGCGGCATGACGCCGCAGGAAATGTTCCGCCTCATCGAGAACACGCGCGCGCGCGGCTATTCGGTGGTGGGCAATCATGCCGTGCGCGGCGCGCTGGGTGTGGGTTGCGCGCTGCTGGACGCGCATGGCGCGCCGCTGCTGGCGGTCAGCGTCACCGCCATCATCGACCGAATGCCCGCGCAGCGACAGCGCGAGATCGCGGGCTGGATCAAGACGGAACTTGCCCGGCTCGCCATGCCGGCTTGAACGGCGGATCTGGCCATCTGCCCTGAGGCCATGACGCCGCCCGGCAAAAAAAATGGGAGCCCCTTGAGGCTCCCATTTTCATGGCTGTCGCCATCCAACAGTCCAAGCTCAGGTCGCGGCTGCGCCCGTCTTGGGATTCTGGATCTCACGCAGCGGAATCGGCGCCTGGAAGCCGGCTTCTTCAAGCGAGCGGCGGATCTCCTGATACAGGCTCCAGCGCAGGTCCCAGTATTTGTCCGAATCGGCCCACACGCGCACGTTCACCGTGACGCCGTTCTCCTTGTAGTCGAACACCTTCACCTGCGGCGCCGGGTCCTTCAACGCATCGGGGCGCGCGTCAACGATCTGTTGCAGCTTGCTCACCACGGCATCCAGATCGTCGCCATAGCGGACCGGCACGGGGATGTCCAGGCGGCGCGTCTTGTTGCGGCTGTAGTTGGTGATGGTGGCGTTCCAGACCG
>DALZRX010000697.1:0-2031 GCA_032015805.1 Achromobacter sp. | reverse complement strand
TCGACATCGGCGTGATCGCCGCGGCGCGGAATGCGGCCAAGCTGGCCGCCCATCCAGCCGCCCACGCTGTCGTATTCGTCGTCGGGCAACTGGCAGCCGAACACTTCGTTGAAGTGCGAGATATCGGTGGCCGCGAGCACGCGCCACTGGTTTTCGCCTTCGGGGAAGATGGAGTCTTCTTCGGTTTCGTCGAACTCGTCTTCGATGTCGCCGACGATCTGCTCGAGCACGTCTTCCATCGTGACCAGGCCGGAAATGCCGCCGTGTTCATCGATGACGATGGCCTGGTGATTCCGGCTTGCGCGGAACTCGTGCAGCAGCACGTTCAGGCGCTTGGATTCGGGAATGAACACCGCGGGGCGGACCAGCGTGCGCACTTCGATGTTGGGTTCCAGCATGCAGCGCAGCAGATCCTTGGCCAGCAGGATGCCGATGATGTTGTCGCGATCGCCTTCGTAGACGGGGAACCGTGAGTGCGCGGTCTCGATCACCGAGGCCACCAGGTAGGGGATGGGCTGCGTGACATCAAGCAGGTCCATGCGCGAGCGCGGAACCATGATGTCGCCGACAGTGCCCTCGGACACGGCAAGCGCGCCCTTGATCATCTTGTACGACTCCGCGTCGAGCAGTTCGCGTTCGTGCGCGGCTTCGAGGATGGCCTTGATGCCTTCGCGGTCCTCGGGCTCTCGGCGCACAAGGGAAAGCAGGCGGTCTAAAAGGGATTTGGTGGCGGGTTTGGCTGAGCGAGCGGGAGTCGCTTCGGGAGCAGGGTAAGGGTCAGACATCGTCCGGGAGGACAAGTTATGGAGGAGCCAGCATAACCGAAACTGGCCCGTCGTTTGTAACGCCGCCCCGGAAAATGGGTGCAATGGCCGCGATCTGCGCCTTGCTGCACGCCATTTTCCGCCAATTTCTCAGGGTTGACCCGAGGCCCTGGCGCTTACGCGGCGACGTAGGGATCGGCGATGCCCATTTGCGCCAGCGTCGCGGTTTCCAGGGCTTCCATGCGCTTGGCCTCGCGCGCCTTGATGTGGTCGTAGCCCAGCGAATGCAGCACGCCGTGGATGGTCAGGTGAGCGGCATGGTCCAGCAGCGTCTTGCGCTGTTCTCGCGCTTCTCGCACGAGCACGGGAACGCACATGACGATGTCGCCGCGCGCCACGCCCAACGGATCCACCCCGTACTCGAACGTCAGCACGTTGGTGGCATAGTCGCGGCCGCGGAAGTCGCGATTCAGGCGCCGGCCCTCGGCCGCGCCGACCAGCCGCAGGCTGAGCTCGGCCGCCGAAAAGTCGACCAGACCGTCGTCAAAGGCGGCGCCGAGCGCGCGCTCGGCCCACCGCCGCAGGCGCCAGCGGGGCAGGCGGGCCTCCTCGACGCCATACTGGACGGACAGGGACAGCTCAGGCTTCATCTTCGGAGGCGCGGTCGTAGGCGTCGACGATGCGGGCGACAAGGGGGTGGCGCACGACATCGCGGCTGGTGAAACGCGTGGTGGCGATGCCCTGCACCTCATGCAGCACCTTGACCGCATGGGCCAGGCCGCTATCCTGGCCGCGCGGCAGGTCGACCTGCGAGGGGTCACCGGTGATGACCGCCTTGCTGCCGAAACCGATCCGCGTGAGGAACATCTTCATCTGCTCGGGCGTGGTGTTCTGCGCCTCGTCCAGGATCACGAAGGCGTGGTTCAGCGTGCGGCCGCGCATGTAGGCCAGCGGGGCGATCTCGATGGTCTGTTTCTCGAAGAGGCGCTGCACCTTCTCGAAGCCCATCAGGTCGTAGAGGGCGTCATACAGGGGGCGCAGGTACGGGTCGACCTTCTGCGCGAGGTCGCCGGGCAGAAAGCCCAGGCGCTCGCCGGCCTCGACGGCGGGACGGGTCAGCACCAGGCGCTGCACCGTGTCGCGCTCCATGGCGTCAATGGCGCAGGCCACCGCCAGCCAGGTCTTGCCGGTGCCGGCGGGACCCACGCCAAACGTGATGTCGTGCTTGAGGATGTTGTTCAGGTAGTCGCGCTGGCGCGGCGTGCGC
>DALZRX010000696.1:0-2033 GCA_032015805.1 Achromobacter sp. | reverse complement strand
CGACGGTGGCGATCACCATGGGCGTCTTGCCGGTGCCGCCGACGTAGATGTTGCCGATCACGACCACGGGGACGGGCGGCCGGTACGACACCTTGCGGCCGCTGGCGTAGCGGGCTCGCTTGCGGGCGACCGCCCAAGCGGTCAGCGCCGACAGCGGGCGCAAGGCGGTGGAAAGCCAACCGCCGCGCTGCCATTGGCGGGCCAGCAGTGATGCGCGTCTGGATTTCACCGGTTGGTCTGGGCGGCGAAATTGACGCGGCCGATGCCGGCGAGCCGGGCGGCTTCCATGATGTTGATCACGGATTGGTGGGTGGCCTGGGCGTCGGCGTTGATGATGACGAGCGGTTCGGTCTTGCCGGCCGCGGCCTGACGCAGGGCATCGGCGATTTCGGGCGGCGTCGAAACGTCCATCAAGGTGCCGTTCAGCGCATAGCGGCCATCCTGGCTGACCGCCACTTCCAGGGCGGGCGGCGTGTCCTGCTCGGAGGACGCCTGCGGCAGCGTCACTTTCAACTGCGTGAAACGGGTGAACGAGGTGGTGGCCGCCAGGAAGATCAGGATGACCAGCAGGACGTCGATGAGCGGAATCAGGTTGATGTCCAGCTCATCGCGGTCGCCACGGGATCCGCGGAAATTCATGGGCGTGCCTCGCGGGGGGCGCGCGCCGGCGCGAGGGCGCGGATCAGGCGCGAAGCGGCCTGTTCCATGGCGTTCAGGTAGCCGTCGACGCGGCCGCGCAGGTAGCGGTGGGCGATCATGGCGGGAATGGCGATGAGGATGCCGAAACCGGTGTTGTACAGCGCGATCGAAATGCCGCGGGCCAGTTGCGCCGGGTCGCCGCCGCCCGGCGTGTAGGAGCCGAAGATTTCGATCATGCCGACCACCGTGCCGAACAGGCCCATCAGCGGCGCGACGACGGCGATGGTGCCGATGGCGGAAATGAAGCGGCTGAGATCATGCGCGACGGCGCGGCCGGTGTCTTCGACCACGTTGCGCAGCTCTTCGCGCGGTAGATGACGGTGACGCATGACTTCGGCCAGCACGCGGCCCAAGGGCGAATTGCGTTCCAGCCGGTGGATCGATTCCGGGGTGTCCTGGTGATTGCGCAGCATGTCGGCGACCTGGTCGTTCAGGCCGCGCGGCATCACAAGGTTTCGACGCAAAGACAGGAAGCGCTCGAAGATCAGCGCCAGGCCCAGGACGGAAGTCGCCAGCAGGGGCCAGATGGGCCAGCCGGCCTCGCGCAGAATGGAAAGCAAAGCGTCAACTCCTGAGGAGCCGAAGGCGCCCCGAGAGGGCGCGCAGTGGCGTCTGAACAAGCCGAAACTGTAACGGTGCGGCGCGCTCGTGGCAAGGCGGGGGATTCCCAAACTATCCACAGAATCTGTGGATAATTCTGTGTAGAACTCAGCCGGAAGGCTTATGGGCACAGGGCTTGCGCTTGTTTGCTTCAATTGCGCGCACTGCTGTGTCATGCAAAACACCTTAAAAATCAAGCACTTGTACCGAATTTGCTTGCTGTCTGGGCGGTTGCTGCAAATTCCTGGGGACGCGGTATCATTGCGGCCCGCTATGCATGCCCTGTGGACAGGTTCGCATCGGAAAGCCCCATGACAATTGATCTCTCAGTCACAAACGACGCGTTCGCGCGGGAAATCCTTACAGTTGCCCAGCTTAACCAAGCGGTGGGGCAGTTGTTGGAGCGCAGCATCCCGGCGCTGTGGGTTCGCGGAGAGATTTCCAACTTCACACAGGCCGCCTCCGGGCATTGGTACTTCACCCTCAAGGACAGCCGGGCCTCTGTGCGGGCTGTCATGTTCCGAAGCCGCGCCAGCGCGGTCGGCTTCGTGCCCCGGGCGGGCGATCAGGTCGAGATCCGCGCCCGCGTTTCCTTATACGAGCCGCGGGGCGACTATCAGCTTCAGGCTGACGCCATGCGCCGGGCGGGATTAGGGAATCTGTACGAGGCCTTCCTGCGTCTGAAGGAGCAGCTTGCGTCCGAGGGTCTGTTCGACCCCGCCCGCAAGCGCGAG
>DALZRX010000695.1:0-2037 GCA_032015805.1 Achromobacter sp. | reverse complement strand
CCGCAACGCGTCCCCACCGGCGATGCGGCCGCCCCCCGATCGGGCGCGGCATCGCGCGTGCCGGCCAAGCTGGACCTGCCCGACGAGGAAATCACCTCGACCCGCCTGGACCTGAGGGATTGATCGTGCGGCAAGCCCAGATTCGCCAGATCCTCTTCCTGATCGTATTGACGATCATCTACCTGAGCTTCGAACTCGGCTTCAACGCCCGGCTGCTCGATGTGGTGGGCAGCCGCGCCACGCCGCACGATATCGAAGAGCTGGAATTCTTTGGCCGCACGCTGTCCGGCATCGCCGCCGCACTGGTCGTGCTGCAGCTCATGCTGACCCGGCGGATCGCCACCGGCGGCCGGCCGTCCTACCTGAAGATCGCCGTTGCCTGCGCGATCACGGCGCTGCTCGTCTTCAGCGCGATCAAGCTGATGGTGAACGTGCTGGTGGACTCGCGCGACGGCGAGTTCCGCCGCATTGCGACCAACGCCGGCCTGCTGCAACGGTCCTTGGTGCAGGGCGACCTGCACCTGGATGGCCTGGTTGACGACGGCGTCTACGCGCGGCCCGAAGGCAAGGCCTTCCTGGCGGTGTTCCAGGTGCTGTTGTCCAACATCGACAACCTGGACGAAAAGGTCGAACCGAAGAAACGCCAGGTCATCCGCACCGATCTTCAACGCCAGATGAAGACGTTCACGTTCGATGACCGCGAAGTGCGCATGACGGCGCCGGGGATACGTGGCTATCACCAGGTGTACACCAGCGTGATGCAGTCCGTGGCCGAGCGCTGGAAGAAGTATGCGGGCGTGCCGGTCGCGTCGGACATCGGCCTGGCGCGCGAACAGGATCGCGCCTGGGGCGACTACCGCCGCAACCTGTCGCGCCGCGGCTGGACCCCGGAAAGCGTGCCGGCGCGCTATCAAGGCCGCGTGGTGCAGGACGTGCGCAAGCGCATTCCCGTGCCCAGCGGCTGGCGGCCGCATGATCGCGCCACCTTCAACGAGGCGGTGGCGCAGCAATACTGGAAGACCATGCGCAGCCGCACCGTGCATGTCGAGGGCGACGCCATTCCGCCGGGGCTGTCGTACGAAGACTTCGTGGCGCGCCCGGGCGTCCAGAAGCTGCTGCGCCAGACCTTGATGGTGCCGGCCACCCTGAACGTCGCGTCCAACTACACCGACGCGGCCGGCTTCAAGCGGCTGTATGACGGCATGCTGGACCGCGCCGTGGACGAAGCCCTGCCCCGCTTCTCGGCCAGCAGCGCGGACTTCGAGCGCGGCGGCCAGCACGACAAGCTGGGCGAGGACGCCGCGCGTGCGGCGATCGTGCCGCCCGTCGCGCTGCTGTTTTCGCTGCTGGGGGCCGTGGGCCACTTCGGCAAGCTGCTGTACCTGATCGTCAAGCTCATCGTCTGGCTGCGCACCCCGGTGGGCCAGCAGCCGGGACGCACCGCCACGCGCGCGGCGGGCATGGCGCTGGTCTTGACGCTGGCCTGCGTGTGGACCGCGTTCTCCTTCATGCAGAACGGCGTGACGCAAAGCGAACTCTTCCAGCAGATGTCGCGCGTGGAAGGCGGCCGCGAGGACGAGTCGATCGGCCAGGCGCTGCGCCGGCGCGTGCTGGCCAATGTGGCGCACGTGATCGTGGTGGGTCAGGCGTATACGTATCCCTTCAACGAGGCCGTGCGCACCCATGTGCTGGGCGGCTTCAGGTATGGATATCACGGCAATGCAGGCTAAGCGTCTGATCGCAGCGCTCCTGGCCGCCGCCGTGCCGTGGTCGGGCGCGAGCGCCGCCTGCCTGGGCATGCAGGTGCACGCGCATCGCGGCGCGCCGGCGCTGCCTGAAAACTCGCTGGCCTCGATCCGGGCCGCCTATGCCGGCGCGTGGGACGGCGTCGAGATCGACATGCAGCGCCTGAAGGATGGCAATTGGGTGCTGCACCACGACCTGTTGACGGGCAGGACGGTCGGCGGCGTCGGGCGCAAGGCGGTGCTGCAACTGTCCAGCGCCCAATGGCGCGACGCAACGCTGACCGGACCCGGC
>DALZRX010000694.1:0-2042 GCA_032015805.1 Achromobacter sp. | reverse complement strand
CCATCATGGAATTCCGCGGCGCCGCCGAAGACATCGCCCGCATCTGCCACGCGCACCCGACCCTGTCGGAAGCCGTGAAGGAAGCCGCTCTGGCCGTGGACAAGCGCGCGCTGAACTTCTAAGCCGCGTCTGACCTGAGCAAGACCGGGGGCGGGTTCCAGGACCCGCCCTTTTCTTTATCTCCATTTTTCATTCAGCCTGATCCGGTTCCCACATGAACGTCAGCGACTACTACGAACACGCCTTGGCCGAACGCGGCTACAAGCCCGACGACGCGCAGAAGAACGCGATCGAGCGTTTGCAGCGTTATTACGACGAATGGGTCAAGTTCAAGTCGATGCGCTCGAACGCGCTGAAGAAGCTGCTGAACCGCCCCGACGTCCCGCGTGGCGTCTATCTGTGGGGCGGTGTGGGCCGCGGCAAGAGCTTCCTGATGGACGCCTTCTATGCCACCGTGCCGGTCGTGCGCAAGACGCGCCTGCACTTTCACGAATTCATGCGCGGCGTGCACCGCGAGCTCGAGGAAGTGAAGGGCATGCAGGATCCGCTGGACGAGGTCGCCAAGCGCGTGGCCAAGCGTTACCGGCTGATCTGCTTTGACGAATTCCACGTGTCGGATGTGGCGGACGCGATGATCCTGCATCGCCTGCTGCTCAAGCTGTTCGAATACGGCACGTCCTTTGTGATGACGTCCAACTACGAGCCGTCCACGCTGTACACCGACGGCCTGCACCGCGACCGTGTGCTGCCCGCCATCGCACTGATCCAGTCGCGCATGGACGTCATGAACGTGGATGCGGGGATCGACTACCGCCGCCGCTCGCTGGAGCAGGTGCAGAGTTATCACACGCCGCTCGACGAGAACGCGCAGAAGGCGCTGCAGGCGGCCTTCGATGCGTTGGCGGACACGCCGCCGCAGGAGCCGGTGCTGCACATCGAACATCGCGAAATCCGCGCGCTGGCGCTGGGCGGATCGGTGGTGTGGTTCGACTTCGCCACGCTTTGCGGTGGTCCGCGATCGCAGAACGACTACCTGGAACTGGCCAACCGCTTCCACGCCGTGATCCTGTCAGGCGTGCCACGCATGGGCCCGCGCCAGGCTTCCGAGGCGCGCCGCTTTACCTGGCTGATCGACGTGTTCTACGACCATCGCGTCAAGCTCATCATGTCCGCCGAGTGCGAGCCCGAAGAGATCTACACGGAAGGTGCACTGGCTAATGAGTTTCATCGGACGGTATCGCGCATCCTGGAAATGCAGTCGCGTGAATACCTGGAATCCGAACGCCGCCTGGCCGCGACGTTGTAGTTAAGCCTCATCCGGTCCTGTTTTCACGGGGCGGGTGGCTTAAGCATTGTTAATGCAAGTCATTATCAATTAAGATTTTGAGACTTTTGGTCCAGCGCCGCAGTCTCAATCGTGTCTTCCACATTGCTTTCCTCATCGGCCCCGTGCGTCGACGCCCAGGTCGCGCCAGTCGATGGCTTGTACCGCGATCACCGTCCGTGGCTGTTTGGATGGCTGCGCCGCAAGCTGGGCTGCGAACACCGCGCCGAGGATCTGGCCCAGGACGTCTTTGTCAGAGTGATCCAGGGCCGCAAGCAAGTGCGCGCCAACGAGGCGCGCGCGCTGCTCACCACCATTGCCAAGGGGCTGGTGGTAGACCACCAGCGGCATGCCGCGCTGGAACATGCCTATCTCGCCTATCTGGCCACCGTTCCCGAATCCTATGCGCCGTCCCCGGAAGCGCAGGCCGAGCAACTGCAGGCGCTGGTGCAACTGGATCGCCTGCTGGACGGGCTGCCGCCCAAGGCCCGCGCGGCCTTCCTGCTGTCGCAGCTTGATGGCCTGACTTATCCCGAGATTGCCGAACGCCTCGACGTGTCATTGAGTTCGGTGCAGCAGTACATGGTCCGGGCGATGTCCGCGTGCTATGCGGCGATCCATGCCTGACGCGCGCAACGGCATGCCGGCGGACGGCCGGTCCTCAGCCGCCGCGCGGCCGCCGGATTCCGTCGTGCGCGAGGCCATCGCGTGGTGGACC
>DALZRX010000693.1:0-2045 GCA_032015805.1 Achromobacter sp. | reverse complement strand
CGCCTTGAACGCCGCCGGCCGCATCGCGCGCGCTACCGGCGTGCGCCTGGTGTCGGAAACTTCGAACCGCCGCATCGAGCGTGGCGGCACGCGCACCCCGGTGGACCGCCTGCCGTATCCCATCGATCTGGCGGTGGCCAAATTGAAGGACGCGAAGCATCTGGTGCTGGCTGGCGCGAAGTCGCCGGTCGGTTTTTTTGCCTATCCCGGCAAGCCCAGCCTGCTCGCCCCTCAGGACAGCAACCAGGTGACGCTGGCCACGGCAGACCAGGACCTGCCGCACGCGCTGGAATGGCTGGCCGACGAATTGGGCATCGCCGCCGACGCGCCGCGCCTGACGGCCCCGGCGGCCAGCTATGAAGTGCCGTCCTCCGGCAAGCTGACCAGCGCCGCCGTCAACATCCTGGTTGCGCACCACCTGCCCGAACAGGCCATCGTCTGCGACGAGTCCATCACCCAGGGCCGGGAGTTTCCGCTCTACAGCGTCAGCAGCGCGCCGCACGACTGGCTCATGCTGACCGGGGGCGCGATCGGCATCGGCCTGCCCATGGCGACGGGTGCGGCAGTGGCCTGCCCCGACCGCAAGGTCGTGACGCTGCAGGCGGACGGCAGCGGCATGTACACCTTGCAGGCGCTGTGGACGCAGGCGCGCGAGAACCTGGATTGCCTCACCATCATCCTGGCCAATCGCTCCTACGCCACGCTGCACGGCGAAATGAAAAACGTGGGCGTGCAGGAGCCCGGCCGCAACGCGCGCCGCATGCTGGACCTGCAGGACCCGCATCTGGAATGGACCCATCTGGCCCGTGGCATGGGCGTGGAAGCCGTGAGCGTGGACACGGTCGAAGGCTTTGCGCGCGCGCTGGCCGAGGGCCTCAAGCGCCGCGGTCCCTTCCTGATCGAAGCGGTGATCTGACGATTGCCGCCGCGGCGCCGGCGCCTCGCGAGTGCTCTCGCGATGCGCCGCACCGCTACACCCCCAGATAGCGCGTCAATTGCTCGGGCTGCAGGGCAAGCGTAGCGCTGTCGCCGTCCTGCACGATCAGGCCTTTTTCCATGACCAGGCACCGGTCGGTGTGTTCCAGCACCGCTCGGTAGTTGCGGTCCACGATCAGCGTGGACATGCCGGTGGCGCGGATCTCGCGGATGATGCGCCAGATCTCCGCCACGATCAGTGGCGCGAGGCCTTCCGTGGCCTCGTCCAGGATCAGCAGGTCGGGGTTGGTCATCAATGCGCGGCCGATGGCCAGCATCTGCTGCTCGCCGCCGGACAACTGCTGGCCGCCATGGCCCAGGCGCTCGCGCAGACGCGGAAATGTGTCCAGCACCCGCGCATACGTCCAGTCGGACCTTGCGCGCTTGCCGGGACGCGCCGCCACCTGCAGGTTCTCGCGCACGTTCAGGTTGGGAAAGATGCCGCGCCCCTCCGGCACGTACGCCACGCCCAGCCGCGCGATCGCGTGCGGCTGCGCGTGGGTGCAGTCGCTGCCCCGCACCCGCACGCTGCCCTGCGCACTTTTCACGTGGCCCATCAGGCTGCGGATCAGCGTGGTCTTGCCCATGCCGTTGCGGCCCACCAGGCCCACGGATTCCCCCGGCGCGATGTGCATGTACACACCCCGCAGGACATGGCTGGCGCCGTAGTACACGTGCAGGCCGCCGGCCTCGATCAGCGTGTGCATCAATGTGCTCCTTGTCCGTCTTCGCCCAGGTAGGCGGTGCGCACCTCGGGATTGGCGCGGATCTGCGCCGGTGCCCCACTGGCGATCGTGCTGCCGTTGACCATGACGGTGATGGTTTCGGCGATCCGGAACACCGCGTCCATGTCGTGTTCGACCAGCAGGATCGCGTGGCCGGCCTTCAGCGTCTGCAGCAGGTCCAGGATGCGGTCGGTCTCCTCGGGGCCCATGCCCGCCAGGGGTTCGTCGAGCAGCAGCACCTGCGGTTCGCCCGCCAGGCACATGGCGATCTCGAGCTGGCGCTTGCGGCCGTGGGCCAGCATCCCGGCGGGCTGATGGGCGTCGCCGGCAAGACCGGTGCGCTCC
>DALZRX010000692.1:410-2048 GCA_032015805.1 Achromobacter sp. | reverse complement strand
GCGCGAACCAGCGCGGCTCGGGCCGGAAGATGCGGCACTGCGCCCCCGCGTTGGTCAGTGCGACGCGCACGCGCTCCGCGTGCAGCGCGCTGCCAAAACCGTCCAGGACCACACGCACCTTGACGCCGCGCTGCGCGGCTGACGCCAGGCATTCCAGCACCTTCGTGCCGGTGCGGTCGATCATGAAGATGTAGGTTTCCAGATGCACGCTGACCGTGGCGGCATCGATCGCCGCGCACAGCGCGGGGAAGAAGTCGGCGCCATTCTGGAGCAGACGGATCTCGTTGCCCTGCGCCCATTCCAACCTGTCCTGCTCGTCCTTCACGGGAGTTCGAGCTCCGCCAGCAGGGGAGAATGATCGGACAGCTTGGCCCAATCGCGGCCCCGCAGCACGCGCGCGCTGCGCACGGCGAAGCCGCGCTGGTAGATGCGATCCAGGCGGAACCAGGGAAACACGGCGGGAAACGTGCGAGGCGGCGGCAACAGCTGGCTCGAGCTGCCGCCCATGCCAAGCTGGTTGTTGCGCTCCATGACGGACACGCCGCTGCTGGGCAATCCGCGCAAGGCATTGGAGAGCCGCTTGACCGAGTCGCGCAGGCGCGGCAGGTCGCCGCCGTGGCTGCGCGGGGCATGCGAAAACACTTCGTACAGGCCCAACTGCTGCACGAACATGGGCGCCAGGCGGTCATTCCAGTCGTTGAAGTCGCCGGCGATGAGGATGGGCTCGCCATCGGGCACCATGTGCTTGATGCGTTCGGTCAGCGCCAGGATCTGGCGGCTGCGGCTGCCGGCGAACAGACCCAGATGCACCACGAAGCAATGCACCGCGCGGTCCCCGACCTCGATGCGCGCGTGCAGCAGCCCGCGTTGTTCAAGGCGGTGGTCGGAAATGTCGAGGTTTTCGTGGTCGAGGATGGGATAACGCGACAGCAGCGCATTGCCGTGGTCGGTGGCGTGGCGGACGGCGTTGCGGCCATAGGCCACATCCAGCCGCAATGCCGCGGCCAGCGATTCGTGCTGGGCGTCGAGCAGCGACTTCTGCTCGTTACGTCCCTGGACCTCCTGCAGGAAGACCAGGTCCGGGCGCAGGCCATACAGGCCCAGGCGGAGTTCATTCAGGGAGTCGCGCCGGCCCAGTGCCGAACGGCCCTTGTGTATGTTGTAGCTGACGACTCGGATGAGCGACATGGAAGCAATGGCGCCTTTCAAATCTTGGGAACCGCCGGCCGGGTCCCGGTAGGTCCTCTGGCCAGCCGCCGCCGTGTTTGGCGGCGTTAGCCAGATTACTCCATTTCAGCCGGGCGTTCCCACCTTTGCGGCGACGCGAGCCGCCGACGCACCTTCAGCGCACCGCAGCGGATCCGGCTCTGCCGGTCCGCCAGCGGACCCCTTGAGGGGGGCCCGCCAAGGGGGGCCCGCCGAGGGGGCCCGCCAAGGGGGAAGCGCCGGAGGCGCTCCTGGGGTGGGCTCTCTTACGCCTTTTCGACGTTGCGCAGGCGGATGTGCAGCTCGCGCAGTTGCTTCTCGTCGACTTCCGACGGCGCTTGCGTCAGGAGGTCCTGGGCGCGTTGCGTCTTCGGGAAGGCGATCACGTCGCGGATCGATTCGGCGCCGGTCATCATCGTGACGATGCGGTCC
>DALZRX010000692.1:0-400 GCA_032015805.1 Achromobacter sp. | reverse complement strand
GGGATCGGTCTCGAGGAAGTCCTCGTGGCCGTCCTTGGGGCTGGTGAACGGGTGGTGGGCAGCGGTGTAGCGGCCGTCTTCCTCGTCGTACTCGAACATCGGGAAGTCGACTACCCACAGCGGCTTCCAGCCGGCCGTGAACAGGCCCGTCTTCTTGCCGAATTCGCTGTGGCCGATCTTCACGCGCAGCGCGCCGATCGCGTCGTTGACGACCTTCTCGCGGTCCGCGCCAAAGAAGATGATGTCGCCGTCCTGAGCGCCGGTGCGCTTGACCAGTTCAGCCAGCGCGGCGTCGTGCAGGTTCTTGACGATGGGCGATTGCAGGCCGTCGCGGCCCTTGGCCACGTCGTTGACCTTGATGTAGGCCAGGCCCTTGGCGCCGTAGATGCCGACGAACTGG
>DALZRX010000691.1:0-2049 GCA_032015805.1 Achromobacter sp. | reverse complement strand
GCGGCGTCGCCATCGACCAGGCCATGCCCGGCATTGGCGCCGTCGCGGCGGCCGTGCGCGACCCGGCCACCGGCGAACTGCGCGGGCTTTGCCTGTCGTTCGTGTCCTTCCAGGTCGATACCGCGCGCGTGGCGCTACTGCGCGAATCCGTGTTGCAACAGGTGGGCGCGCTTGGCCGTGAGCTCAACGACCCCTATTGGCTGGCCTGACCTTTCGATTTCATCGCGGCGACCGCACCGCCGCGTCCAGAACCTTCACCTTCGGACCTTTCTCATGAACCTTCTGCTCCTCAGCAATTCCAGCAGCGACGCCGGCTATCTGGTGCACGCCATGTCCGACATCCGCGAACTGATCGAATCCCTGCCGCAGGGCGCCCCGGCCGTGTTCGTGCCGTACGCCGGCGTGACGCGTGACTGGGACGACTACACGGCGCTTGTCACGTCGGCATTGGCTGATACGGGCCTGGCCATCCAGGGCCTGCACACCGCGCAGGACCCGGTCGCGGCGCTTGAAGGCGCGTCGGTCATCATCGTGGGCGGGGGCAACACGTTCAATCTGCTGGGCCAGTTGCGCCGCCAAGGCCTGCTTGAGGTCGTGGCGCGCCGCGTGCGTGCGGGCGCGGCCTATCTGGGCTGGAGCGCGGGTTCCAACCTGACGTGCCCCACCATCTGCACGACGAACGACATGCCCATCACGGACCCGCAAGGCTTTGACGCGCTGGGTCTCCTGTCCTTCCAGATCAATCCGCACTACACCAATGCCCATCCCCCCGGCCACCGCGGCGAGACGCGTGCCCAGCGGCTCGCGGAGTTCTGCACGCTGAATCCGGCCATGCCGGTGCTCGGCCTGCCTGAAGGCGCCGGACTGCGCGTGCGTGGCGGCAAGATCTCGCTGGTTGGCCCGCACGATGCACCGCTCTTCCTGGGTCGTGACGAACCGCGCGTGTTCTGCCCCGGCCCGGTGGAGATCGCGGCATGAAGCAGGTGATCGATGTCATCGAGTTGCTGTCGTCCGCGCACGTCACGGGCGAATCCGTGGCGCAGGTGTTGCGCGATGCCGGCAATTGCGAAGTGGAAGTGACGCACCTGGCGCGTGACGGACTTGCCACGGACTTTCTGTCCATCGTCATTCCCGGGGCGGACGCGTCGGCCCCGCAGTTGGGCATTGTGGGACGGCTGGGCGGCATTGGCGCGCGTCCCGCCGTGACGGGCCTGGTGTCCGACAGCGACGGCGCGGTGGTCGCGATCGCCGCGGCGCTCAAGTTGATGGCGATGGCGCGGCAGGGCGACGTATTGCCGGGTACGGTCCGCATCCGCACCCACATCTGCCCGCGTGCCGGCACGCGTCCGCATCATCCGGTGCCGATGATGCGGTCGCCGTTCCCGATGCGCGAAATGATGTCCCACGAAGTGGATCCGCGAATGGACGCGATCCTGTCGGTGGACACCACGCGCGGCAATCGCCTGGTCAACAATCGCGGTGTGGCGCTTACGCCCGTGGCCAAGCAGGGTTACCTGCTGCGCATCCCCGAAACCATGCTGGACGTGATGGGCTGGGTCAGCGGTGAGCTGCCGGTGACGCTGCCGCTGACCACGCAGGACATCACACCCTACGAAAACGGCCTGTGGCACGTGAACTCCCTGATGCAGCCTGCCATCGTCACGGACGCGCCAGTCGTGGGCGTGGCCCTGACGGCGCAGACCACCGTGCCCGGTTGCGCCACGGGCGTTACCAACGCGGTGGATGCGGACGTCGCCATGCGCTTCTGCATCGAGATCGCCAAGCTGTACGG
The DNA here is from genome assembly GCA_032015805.1 of Achromobacter sp. Classification (GTDB taxonomy): domain Bacteria; phylum Pseudomonadota; class Gammaproteobacteria; order Burkholderiales; family Burkholderiaceae_B; genus Achromobacter. The sequence goes on along the minus strand of DALZRX010000691.1, from coordinate 257 downwards.
CCAGGGCGCCATGACTTTCTTCGACGACGCTGAGTGGCGCGCGTTGCAGGCCCGCTATGGCTCGATGGCGCACCTGCAGACCGTGGGCCGCGAAGACGGAGCCGCGCAATGATCGCCCGGTCCCCGCGCCGCGTCGCCTTCTTCACCATCGGCCAGTCGCCGCGCAGCGACGTCGTGCCCGAGATGGCGCCTGTCCTGGGCGCGCATGTCCAAATCGACGAGTTTGGCGCGCTGGACGGCCTCGATGCCGCAGGCCT
>DALZRX010000690.1:0-2051 GCA_032015805.1 Achromobacter sp. | reverse complement strand
GCCTGCAATGAGCACCCCCCAGCAATCCTCCGCCAACCCGGGCGGCAAATCGGGCCTCCCCTGGAAACCTCTCCTGGTCAAAGCGGGCATCGCCGCCGCCGGCGCAGCCGTGTGCGGCGCCGTCCTGCTCGGCCTGGCCTTTGCCCTGGCGTGGCCCAGCCTGCCCGACCTGCACGCGATGACCGACTACCGGCCGCGCGTGCCCCTGCGCATCTATACCGCGGACAAGGTGCTGATCGGCGAATACGGCGAAGAACACCGCAATGTGCTGCGCTTCGACGAGATCCCCCCGGTGATGCGGCAGGCCGTGCTGGCCGCCGAGGACGACCGCTTCTACAGCCACGGCGGCGTGGACTGGATGGGCGTGGCGCGCGCCGTGCTGACCAACATCGTCAAGGGATCCAAGTCCCAGGGCGGCAGCACGATCACCATGCAGGTCGCACGCAACTTCTACCTGTCGTCGGAAAAGACGTATTCGCGCAAGTTCTATGAACTGCTGCTGACGTTCAAGATCGAATCCGAGCTCACCAAGGACCAGATCCTGGAGCTCTACATGAACCAGATCTATCTGGGGCATCGCGCCTATGGGTTTGCGGCGGCGTCGCGCACGTATTTCGGCAAGCCGCTGTCGGAAGTCACGCCGTCCGAGGCCGCCATGCTGGCCGGCATTCCGAAGGCGCCCTCGCGGTTCAATCCCATCACCAATTACCCGCGGGCCGAAATTCGCCAGCATTACGTGCTGGGCCGCATGAAGACGCTGGGTTACCTGACGCCGGAGCAGACTGACGAGGCCCTGAAGCAGCAGCTCACGATTCGCGGCGCCGACGGCAGCAGCGCGCGCGGCTTCGCGGTGCATGGCGACTATCCGGCCGAACTGGCCCGCCAGTTGATGTACGGCGTGTTCCAGGAGAACACCTACTCGCAGGGCATCGACGTCTACACCACGATCGATTCCAAGGCGCAGGAAACCGCCTACCGCGCCGTGCGCGACGGCATCATCGACTACACGCGCCGCGCGGTCTATCCAGGTCCGGAAGACCAGGTCGACCTGCCCGACGGCGTTGAAAAGGACGCACAGGCGCTGGACGAGATCCTGGATGGCGTGCAGGAGAAGTCGCCCGACAGCGAAGACCTGCTTGCCGCGGTCGTGCTGGCCGCCAGTCCCACTGAAGTCACCGTGGCGCGCAACGCGCGCGACATCATCACGATCTCGGACAAGAAGGCCCTGGCCGTCGTGGCTCGCGCGCTCAATCCCAAGGCCAGCGACAGCCAGCGCATCCGCCGCGGTTCCGTGGTCTACATCCACAAGAACGGCGACAACTGGGAAATCATCAACATGCCCGCGCTGCAGGCCGCGCTGGTGTCGATGGTCCCGCAGGATGGCGCCATCCGCGCCATGATCGGCGGCTTCGATTACAACCGCGGCCACTTCAACCGGGTCACGCAGGCATGGCGCCAGCCCGGCTCGAACATCAAGCCGTTCGTGTACGCGGCCGCACTGGAACGCGGCCTGACGCCCGCCACGCAGATTTCGGACCAGCCTTTCATGCTGACCGCGGAGCAGACCGGCTCCAAGGCCTGGCAGCCCAAGAACGACGGCAACAAGTACGAGCCCATGCTGACCCTGCGCCAGGGCCTGATGCGGTCCAAGAACATGGTGTCGATCCGCATCCTGCAGGCCATTTCGCCGCAGTACGCGCAGGACTACCTCACGCGCTTCGGTTTCGACAAGTCGCGCTGGCCGGCCGTGCTGCCGCTCGCCCTGGGTGCGGGCGGCGCCACGCCCCTGCAGGTCGTCAATGGCTACAGCGTGTTTGCCAACGGCGGCTATCGCGTCACGCCCTACCTGATCGACCACGTCACGGACCGCTCCGGCAACGTGCTGATGAAGACCCAGCCTGTGGTGGCCGGCGACGCGCAGGCGCGCGCCATCGATCCGCGCACCGCCTGGGTCATGGACGACATCCTGCGCGATGTCACGGTCAATGGCACCGCCGCGCGCGCGCACCAGGTGCTCAAGCGCAACGACATCGGCGGCAAGACCGGCACCA
>DALZRX010000689.1:0-2052 GCA_032015805.1 Achromobacter sp. | reverse complement strand
CCGATGCCGTCGCCGCACGCGATGACACCCCCGCCGCGGACAAGCCCGCGCTGACCCAGCAACTTCGCCACAGCGCCGCGCACGACGTGCTGGATGCGGCGCGGCAGTTTCTCGCTTCCCTGGACGACGGCGCCGCGGGCGGCGCCTCCGACACGGCCACCGGCGCCCGGCAGGCCATCACCATCAATGCAGCAAGCTGATTTCAGACATGACTCTTACCTTTGATTCCGCCAAGCCCATGAAACATCGCGCCCGCCGCTTTGCCCTGACCGTGCTCGCCACCGCCGTTCTCGCCGGCTGCGCCGTCGCGCCGCCCGAGAAGCTGAGCACGCAGGACCTGCTGCAGCTCGACCAGGCCGACCGCGGCGCCATGTTCGCGCAGCAGGAGCCGGTCACGGGCCCGATCACGCTGGACGAGGCCATCGCCCGAGCGGTCAAGTACAACCTGCAGCAGCGCCTGGCCCTCATGGAGCGCGCGCTGGAAGACGACCTGACCGATGTGCAGAAGCAGGGCATGCTGCCCAAGCTGACCGCCCGCGCCGGCATGCGCGCGCGCAATAACGACTACGGTTCGTCCAGCGAGTCGCTGGCCACCGGCACGCAGTCGCTGGTCCCCTCGACCAGCCAGGAGCGCGACACGCACACGGCGGATCTGCAACTGACGTGGAACGTGCTGGACTTTGGCCTGAGCTATTTCGGCGCCAAGGCGCAGGGCAACAAGGCGCTGGCCGCGGAAGAGCGCCGCCGCCGCGTCGTGGCCGACATCATCCGCCAGACGCGCACGGCGTACTGGAACGCCGTGACCGCAGAGCGCCTGAAGGACCGCGTTTCCTCGACGCTGGCCGAGGCCCGCCAGACGCTCGAATACGCGCGCCAGACCGAGCAAAAGCGCCTGGTCGCGCCCATCCTCGCGCTGCGCTACCAGCGCGATCTGCTGAACATGGTGCGACAGACCGAGGCGCTGGACAACGAACTGGCGCAGGCCAAGGCGCGCCTCGCGACGCTGATGAACCTGCCCCCCAGCGCGGACTTCCAGCTTGCCGCGCCGGACGCCGCCACGATGGCGCCGCCCGTGCTGGCCTACGAACTGCAGGACCTGGAAGCCCTGGCAATGGTGCGCCGCCCCGAACTGCGTGAGGAAAGCTATCTGGCGCGCAACGCCGTGCTGGAAACGCGCATGTCGCTGCTGCGCCTCTTGCCCAATGCGTCGCTCTTTGGCGGGCTGAACTACGACAGCAATAAATACCTGGTCAACAACAGCTGGGCGGACGCCGGCATGCAGGTGAGCTGGAATCTCTTGAGCGTGCTGTCGTGGTCGTCGATCACCCGCGCCGGCGAGTCGCGCGAACAGGTGGCCGAACTGCGCCGCCAGGCCCTGCGCATGACCGTGCTGAGCCAGGTCCACATCGCATGGCTGGAACGCCAGCGCGCCGAGACCGCCTTCCGCCGCGCCAACGAACTGAGCCGCCTGCAGGACGCGATTCAGGTGCAGACCGAGAACGCCGCGCGCAGCAGCGCCGAGACGCACCTGGAAGTGGTCCGCGCAAAGGTCGAGACGCTGCTTGCCACGCGTGCCCGCGACCTGAGCTATGCCGAACTCGTCAACGCCCAGAACACGATCTACCAGGCCGCGGGGATCGATCCCCTGCCCGAACGCATCTCGGATGAAAGCCTGGCCAGCCTGGCGAGCGACATCGCCGAGACCAACCGGCAGATCGAACGCGGCCACGTCGACATTCCGCGCCTGGCCGTGGCGCCGCAAGCCATCGACACGAACGGACAGGCCATCGCAACGCCCGTGATCGACCCCGTCGCGTCCGTGACCGAACCCGCAACGCCGCCCGCGCTGCGCACCGTATCCGGCAATCTGTGGAGCAGCGTCGGTTCCGTCGCCAGCGCCGGCAGCGCGGACAACCAATCGGTGAAAGCACGCTGACATGCCGATCTTGCAAGCCTCCGTATCGCGGCATGGCGCGCGCCTGCTGCTGGCAGCGGGCGTTGCCGCATCCGCGACCGTCCACGCCCAGACGCCGCCGCCCGCGCCCATGACCG
>DALZRX010000688.1:0-2053 GCA_032015805.1 Achromobacter sp. | reverse complement strand
AGCGCAGCGGGCGCCAGGCGTGCGCGCACTGCGGCGCCGCTGCCCGACGACGATCCGCCGGCGATCAGCCGCGCATCGTAAGCATTGCGCGTGCCCGCACCGGCGGGGCCAGGAAAGGCTGTGTTGTAGCCGGACACGCCAAACGCCAGTTCATGCATGTTGGTCTTGCCCAGGATGACGGCGCCGGCCTCGCGCAGGCGCTGCACGACGGGCGCGTCCTCGGCGGGGTGAAAGTCCCGCAACGCGGGCGTGCCCGCCGTGTTCGGCAGTCCGGCGACGTGGATGTTGTCCTTGATGGCGATGGGCACGCCGCCCAGCGGGCCGTTGCCGGGCGCGGCATCGTAGGCCCGCGCCTGCGCCAGCGCGCCCTCGTGGTTGACGGTGATAAAGGCATTGAGATCCTGTCGGGCGTCGATGCGGGCCAGGCACGCCTCGGTCAGCGCCAGGCTGGTGAGGCGGCCGTCGCGGATTAGCGTCGCCGCCTCGGCAACGGTCAGGTCCGCCAGGGCGGGGGTCGAGGGCGTGTCGATCTTGCTGGGCATGGCGCTTTCCTTGGCATCTGTCGATTCGTATCTATACAGGGACGCCGCCCTGGCTGTCGAGGGTGGCGGGCCGGGGCGTAGTGGAAAACCACGATGGCGGAAATTGGTGGACCAAATACGATTTGGTCAGACCAATTCGAGGCGCCATGACGTTGCAACCGCAATCCAAGTCCGACGTTCCAACCGGCCGGCCGGCGCCAGACCGCGGCTACTTGCGGCTGGCCGCGCAGATCCATGCACTGGTGGCGCAGGGGGAGTTTGCGGTGGGCCAGCGCCTGCCGGCCGAGCGCGCGCTGGCCGAGCGCTTCGACGTCAGCCGCACGTCCGTGCGCGAGGCGATCATCGCGCTGGAATTGCAGGGTGTGGTCGAGGTGCGCGGCGGCTCTGGGATCTATGTCTGCGAGTCCGGGGCGGATGGCCAGGTGGCGATGCAGGAGCCCGGCGCCGGCCCGTTCGAACTGCTGCGCGCCCGTTGCCTGGTCGAATCCGAAATCGCGGCGCTGGCGGCGGCCACCCGCAGCGATGCCGACCTGGACCGCATTTTCGAGGCGCTGACCGCCATGCGCGACCGGATGACGGACAAGGATGCCAACGCCGAGGCCGACCGCCGCTTTCACCTGCGCATCGCGCAATCCACCGGCAACAGCGTGCTGCTGGCGACGGTGACGTCGATGTGGGACCAGGCCCGGGGCCCGATCTGGCAAAAGATGGAACAGCATTTCCATACGCAGGCGTTGCGCCAGGCGTCGCAGGCCGACCACCAGCGCATCTTCGGTGCGCTGGTGGCCCGCGACGCGGCGCAGGCGCGGCAAGCGATGCACGATCACCTGGAGCGGGTGATCGGCGAATTTGCACAGGGGTGGCGCTGATGCTGAACTGCATGATCCACGGGGCGCGCGACCTGCGCCTGGATGAATCGGAACCGCAGCCGTTGGAACCGACGCAGGTGCGCGTCGGCATCAAGGCCGTCGGCATCTGCGGGTCGGACCTGCATTACTACCGGCACGGCCGGGTCGGCGACTTCGTCATCCGTGAGCCGCTGACGCCGGGGCACGAAGCGTCCGGGCAGGTGCTGGAGGTGGGCGCCGACGTGACGGCGGTCAGGCCGGGCGACCGCGTTGCGCTGGACCCGGCGCGCACCTGCGGCATGTGCCGCTATTGCCGGCAGGGCGACTCGAACCACTGCGAATCCGTACATTTTTTCGGCAGCGCCAGCCGCTATCCACACATGCAGGGGGCGATGCGCGAAGAAGTCGTGGTGCAGGAACGGCAATGCGTGCCGGTGCCGGATTCGCTGTCCTTCGAGCAGGCCGCCTTTGGCGAACCGCTGGCGGTCGCCCTGCATGCGGTGCGCAGCGCCGGCGTGTTGCTGGGCAAGACGGCCATGGTGGTGGGCGCCGGTCCCATCGGCGCATTGATCCTGATGGCGGCGCGCCTGGCGGGCGCCAGCCGCGTCATCGTGGTGGACATCGTGGACCAGACGCTGGCGGCCTGCGCGCGCGTGGGCGCCT
>DALZRX010000687.1:0-2058 GCA_032015805.1 Achromobacter sp. | reverse complement strand
AACTGCGACGCTCCGGCGGCACCAGCCGGCTGAGCGCGCCGTAGATGGCCGCGAACGCGGTGCCCGACAGCGCAATTCCGATGCACACGCCGGCCGTCCACATGAAGGCGGCCGGCGTCGTCGCGTATGCCATGCCGACAAGACCCAGCGCATAGAACAGCAGCCCGCCAGCGATCACCTTTGCCGACCCATAGCGGTCCGCAATCATGCCGGTGAAGGGCTGCACGATGCCCCACGTCAGGTTCTGCACGGCCAGCGCAATGGCAAAGGTCTCGCGGCTCCAGCCCCGGTCCATCGTGACCGGCAAGAGGAACAGGCCCTGCACATGACGCACCCCCAGGGCAAGGCCCATGACGACGCCGCCAGCCAGCACCAGCAGCCAAAGCTGCGACGCATCGAGGGAAGGTTTATGGGCAGTGGACATGGCGAACCTCTCGCAGGGGACGTCGCCCCCGTTCAGGCGGGCCTCGTGTCTATTACAGAGGCGCGGCCATTCGACTTCAACCGATTATTTTTTGTCCGCTGCATGCGTGGGGGGAATGCCAGTCGGGGGCATCGCTGGGCGGCCGGCGCGGCATCCAGTCGGCGAACAAGGACAGGACACGCACATTCCACCAGCCCCGCGTAACAAAGCCGTTGAAAGACATTCGCTGCACGTTAGAGATTTTTCCAGGAACATCGCGACGAGGCCGCCAGTTGTTAACGCTTCGTTTTTTATCGTTACATCTGTCGATCTGTCCCCGGCCACCCGTCAGTACAGTGCTGCCTTCCCTATCTCATCTCGGCAGGCATCGACACATGTGGCACGCCCCGTCTGGCCTCTACATTTCCGCGGTTTGCACCCGCGCCCGCAAGCAATGACCGCGGCGTCCTGCTTCAAGCCTCTGGCGCTCGTTGCGGCGCTGGCCGGCATGGCGCTGCTGGCGCCGGGCAACGCGCACGCGCGGCCCGATTGGGGGCAGCAATGCTCCTACCGCAGCTATGGCGAAGGCGCGGACACGTCTTGCCACCAGCCCTACCAGGAAGGCATGGCCGCGGTACTGGTAGGCACGGCAGACGGTGAGTCCGCCGCCTGGGGTTACATCGACAAGCAGGGCGTCATGGCCATCGTGCCCGCCTACTCGGATGCCAGATCCTTTCAGAACGGCTTGGCCGCTGTCATCCAGGATGATCGCTGGGGTTATATCGACAGCCGGGGAAGCTGGGTCATCAAGCCGCGATTCACGGACGCGAGCAGCTTCAATGCGGAGGGCACCGCGCTGGCCGAAGAAGACGGCCGGGACGTGCTGATCGATCGCCAGGGTAAGGTCCTGAAGACCTTTCCGCTGGGCACGCGCACCTCGGGTTTCGAGCGTGGCCAGAAGCTCGCGGCAATGGAGATCCCGACGCCGCCGCGTCTCTTCAACACCGCGACCGGCAAGCCTGCTGCGCTGCCCGAGGGCGTGATGGCGCTGGCCGCGCCGACTGGCGCTTATCTGCCTGCGCAGTCGCGCGACTCGCGCTACGGGGGCTGGTGGGGATTGCTGGACGAACGTGGAGAATGGGCGATCGCCCCGCAGGTGCTGCGTGCTTTGGCGCCGCCGCTGCGCGATGGCGACGTGCTGGCCGTGAACCGCGAGCGTTCTTGGGAATTCGTTGACGTGCGCGGCGAGCCGCTGTCGGCGCAGCGCTATGAACGTGTGGAACTGCTGGCGGCTGGCGTCTGGCTGGCGCGAGCTGCCAAGGGCGGCACGTCGCTGCTGGATGGCAAGCTTGAACCGCTGTACACGTTCAAGGGCGACTATGTGGGCATGCAGCAGCGCGAAGGCTGGGGTTATGCCGCCGAGCCCGGCATGACGCTGCTGATCGATCCGACGGGCGATCTGCAACGGCTTCCCCTGCGCAGCGGCGAGGTCAAGATTCACCACGGACGGGCGTGGGTATACGGCGTCCCGACGTCTGCGGCGGGCACGCCGGCAGGCGCCATGGACGCCGCCACGGACGAGATGAGTGCGGCCGATGAGGCCCAAGCGGCCGCGGCGGCGGCAGCCGTGCAAGCGGCGTCGGAAGCCGAGACCG
>DALZRX010000686.1:0-2065 GCA_032015805.1 Achromobacter sp. | reverse complement strand
TGGCATCACCCGCTACGGCGTGGCCGGCGGCACCGGCCAGGGAGGCTCGCACATGCCCTTCGCCCGCGCTGTCGCGGCCGACGGCTGGCTGTACGTTTCCGGCCAGGTGCCGATGGAAAACGGCGAAGTGATCGAAGGCGGCATCGTGACGCAAAGCCACAAGGCCATCCAACAGGTGCTCGCCATCCTGCAGGAAGCCGGCTACGGTCCCGAGCACGTCGTGCGCTGCGGCGTCTGGCTGGACGACGCCCGCGACTTCGCCTCGTTCAACAAGGTCTTCAAGGAATACTTCGGCGCCAATCCCCCCGCGCGCGCGTGTGTGCAGTCGAGTCTGGTGGTGGATGCGAAAGTGGAAGTCGACTGCGTGGCGTATAAGCGGCCCTGACACCGGGTTCAATGCACGGCCGCCGCAAGACACCGCATTCAAAACAAAAATGCCCGGTTTCCACCGGGCATGCTGCATTGGGCTGGCGCCAACGCCGCGCTACATCTTCACCACATCCACGCCCTTCGGCGCGGTGAACTGGAATTCCTTGGCGGGCAGTTGCGGATTGGCCTGGATGCCCGACAGGTCGACGCGGGTGGTCTGGCCGAAGGAATCGAGCAGTTCCACGCGCACGGGCAGGTTGTTCTTCATGCCGATGTCGACGCGCGAGAAACCCGCGTCGGCCGTGCGCGGCTTGGCGCGCAGCCAGTCCACGCCGTCCTTGGCCGGCAGCGCGGATACGTCGAAGGATTGTTCGAGAGAACCCGATCCAAAAAGGATGGCCGCGGGCGAGGTGCCGATGGCGGCGTCGACCTTGCGCTCGGTGACCTGGGCAAGGTCGGGGTCGAACTGGAACACCTGGCGGCCGTCGGAGATGACCAGTTGTTCATAGGGCTTCTGCACGGCCCACTTGAACTTGCCGGGACGCTGAAAGGAGAATACCCCGGTCTGCGCCGGCTGGGTGCGGCCCTGGTCGTTCACGGTGTACTGCGAGAACGACCCGGTGGCCGACGTGACCGTGGACACGAAGGCGCGCAATTGCTCCTGCGCGCTGGCGGCCAGCACCAGAGTTGGCGACAGGCCCAGGACCGCGACGGCGGCCAGGCTTTTAAACGTCTTCATCATGCTTCCTCTCGTGCGGCGGCTGCGGGAACCAGGATCTCGCGGTTCCCATTGGACTGCATCGCCGACACCATACCCGATTGCTCCATCTGCTCGAGTAACCGGGCCGCACGGTTGTAACCAATGCGCAGGTGCCGCTGCACCAGCGAAATGGACGCGCGGCGGTGCTTGAGCACCACTTCGCAAGCCTGGTCGTACATCGGGTCCGATTCCGCATCGCCGCCGATGCCAGTGACGCTGCTGGCGCCCTCGGCGCCGTCGCCGTCCAGGCCGCCTTCCAGGAGGCCCTCGACGTAATTGGGTTCGCCCTGCGCCTTCAGGCTCTCGACCACGCGGTGGACTTCGTCGTCGCTGCAGAACGCGCCGTGCACGCGCACCGGCAACCCGGTGCCGGGCGGCATGTAGAGCATGTCGCCCTGGCCCAGCAGGGTTTCCGCGCCCATCTGGTCAAGAATGGTGCGCGAGTCGATCTTGGACGACACCTGGAACGCGATGCGGGTCGGGATGTTGGCCTTGATCAGGCCGGTGATCACGTCCACGCTGGGACGCTGCGTGGCCAGGATGAGGTGGATGCCCGCCGCCCGCGCCTTCTGCGCCAGGCGGGCGATGAGTTCTTCGATCTTCTTGCCGACGACCATCATCAGGTCGGCCAGCTCGTCGATGACGACCACGATGGTCGGCAGCGGCGACAGCGGCTCGGGTTGGTCCGGCGTAAGCGAGAACGGGTTGGGGATCGGTTCCTCGCGCTTGATCGCGTCGCGGATCTTGGTGTTGTAGCCCGCCAGGTTGCGCACGCCCATCTTGCTCATGAGGCGATAGCGCTTTTCCATTTCGCCCACGCACCAGTTCAGCGCGTTGGACGCGTGGCGCATGTCGGTGACGACCGGCGCCAACAGGTGGGGGATGCCTTCGTAGACGCTCATTTCGAGCATCTTCGGATCGATCAGGATCAGGCGC
>DALZRX010000685.1:0-2074 GCA_032015805.1 Achromobacter sp. | reverse complement strand
GGCGGGGCGCGGCTTGCCCCCGGCCGGCCTTAGCGTCATTCCGCCTTCAACCCCGCCTGCACGATCAGCGGCTGCCACTTCTGCCGTTCGCTGCGGGCGAAGGCGGCCAGTTCCTCTGGCGTGCCACCACCGGGTTCATGGCCCAGGTCCAGCAGCTTCTGCCGGACCTCCGGGCGCGCCAGGATTTTGGCAAGGTCCTCGTTCAGCCGTTTCACGGCCGCCGGTGGCGTGCCCTTCGGGGCATACAGGCCATTCCAGGCGACGACCTGGAATCCGTCCAGTCCCTGAGCGGCCACCGATGGCACGCCAGGCAGCAGGGCCGACTCCTTCAACGAGGTCACCGCCAGCGGACGCAGCTTGCCGCTGGTGATGAACGAGCGCGCCGCGCTGACGGTGTCGATGCCGACCTGCACCTGGCCGCCCAAAAGGTCAGTCGTGGCCGTGGCCGACCCCTTGTAGGGAATGCCGCGGACGCTGTTGACGCCCTGCTGCTTGAGCAGTTCATAGACCAGGCGCGCGGTGGTGCTGGGCATGCCGACGTTGACGCTGTCGGGCTTGGCCTTGGACGCATTGCGCAGGTCGGCCAGACTGGCGTAGGGCGACGAAGGCGTCGTCAGCAGCACCATGGGGAACGAGCTGACCAGCATGACGGGCGCGAAGTCCTTCTCCGGATCGAAGTTGGTGGACGCATACATGTACTGGTTGAGCACGTGCGTGCCGTTGGTGCCCATCAGCAGCGTATAGCCGTCGGGCGCGGCGCGCGCCGCTTCGGAGGCGCCGATGTTGCCGCCCGCGCCGGGACGGTTCTCGACGATGAAGGGCTGGCCCAGGTCGCGGGCCAGGTATTCGGCGAGGTAGCGGGCGGCGACATCGGTGCCCTGGCCGGCCTGATAGGGGACGATGATCTTGACGGGTTTGGAGGGGTAGCTGTCGGCGGCCACGGCGGGTTGCGCGAACAGCAGCGGCGCCGCTAGCGCGGCGATCAGGCGTAAGGTCTTCATGGTGGTCTCCTGGTTTTCTTATATGGCTGCATCGGATTGCGGCTAGGGCTTGGGAGGAGGCCAGCGCGGCAGGATGCCCTGTTCCTGCAATGCCGCGATTTGTGATTCGCCAAAGCCGGCCTCCCGGAGGACCTCGGCGGTGTGCTGGGCATACGCGGGCGGCAGGCGATCCGTGCGGGCGGGCGCTTGCGACAGCCGCACTGCGGGACCGATGCCGTGATAGCCGTCGCGGTCGACGCGCATGCCGCGATGCGCGGTATGGGCCTGGGCAAAGGCTTCGGGAATGGTGTTGACGGGGCCGGCAGGCACGCCAAGCCGCATCAACTCCGCGCACAACGTTTCGCGCGGCCGCGACGCCAGTGCGTGTTCGATCGCGTCCCGCAATGCGTCGCGGTGCGCCAGCCGTGAGCGGTTGGTGGCAAAGCGCGGATCTTCGGGCAGCGCCGCAAGCCCGGCGTAATCGCAGAACCGGCGGAACTGGCGGTCGTTCACGACGCCCAGGAAGATTTCTCCATCGCTGCAGGCATAGCGGTCGTAGGGCGCGATGTTCGGGTGCGCGCTGCCCAGCAGGCCCGGTGGCTGCTGCGTGTGCATCCAGTTGGCGGCGTGCGGCACCAGCAGGCTGAGCGCGGTATCGAACAGCGTGACCTCGACCCGCTGGCCCAGGCCCGTGCGCGCCCGGTGGTACAGCGCCAGCAGGATGCCGGACTGCGCGGTGTAGCCGGTCAGGTGGTCGACGATGGGCACGCCGACGCGGGTCGGGCCGCTGGCGGGTTCGCCATTGATGCTCATCAGTCCGCACATGGCCTGCAGCACGGCGTCGTAGCCGGGCAGGCCGCCCAACGGGCCGTCTTCACCGAAGCCCGTGATGGAGCAGTGGATAAGCTGGGGAAAGCGGGGCTTCAGGTCCGTCTCGTAGTCCAGGCCCCACCGTGCCATCGTGCCGGGGATGAAGTTTTCGATCAGGACGTCCGCGTCGTCCAGCAGCGCCAGCAGGACGTCGCGGCCAGCGGGTTTGTACAGGTCCAGCCCGATGGCGCGCTTGCCGCGGTTGACGGCCGTGAAGTAGGCGG
>DALZRX010000684.1:0-2077 GCA_032015805.1 Achromobacter sp. | reverse complement strand
CATTATTGGCTGCTGGCAGGCCGCCACGGACAGGCGATCCGCCAACTGGGCTGGCCGGGCAGCGGCGCCCAGCGGATCGCGCGCGCCGTCGCGCTGCTGCGGGCCGAGTTTGCGCAGGCGCTGCCCATCGAGCGGCTGGCGGCCGCGGCCGGGATGAGTTCCTCGTCTTTCCATCAGCACTTCCGCGCGGCCACGTCGTTGTCGCCCTTGCAGTTCCAGAAGCAACTGCGCCTCATCGAAGCGCGCCGGCTCATGACGGCCGACGGGGCGTCGGCCAGCAGCGCGGCGTTTGCGGTGGGCTATGAAAGCGTCCAGCAGTTCACCCGTGAATACCGGCGGATGTTCGGCCTGCCGCCGGGCAGGGACGCCGAGGCGATACGGGGCGCGGTCTTTTATTAAGTATTCGCGGCGCTTATATTGCGGCGGCTCCGAAATGCCGGGTCCACACTCGCGGCACTTGTCCTTGGAGCCTTGTCGTGAAAAGTTATGACGTGATCGTGATTGGTGCCGGCGTGATCGGCAGTTCGGTGGCCTTTCACCTGGCCGAACTCGGCGCGAAGAACGTGCTGGTGCTGGACCGCGAGACCATCGGCGCGGGCACCACGTCGCAGTCGTCCGGCATCCTGCGCACCCACTATTCCGTGCGCGAAAACGTGGAACTGGCGCAGCGCTCGTGGAGCGTATTCAACAATTTCGCCAGCTATCTGGGCGACGAAGAGGCCTCTTGCGGCCTGGTCAAGTGCGGCTACCTGATCACCGCCGCCGACGACGACAAGCTGGAGCCCCTGCGCGGCGCGCTGGCGCAGCAGCAGGCGCAGGGCATCGCGCTGGAATTGCTGAACGCCGCGCAGGCGCGCGAGCTGCTGCCCATCGCGTCCTTCGACAACGCCGCGTTGATCGGCTATGAGCCCGAGGCCGGCTTCGCCGACGCGTACCTCGTCGCCACCAGCTTCGCGCGTGGCGCGCGCCGCCGCGGCGTCACCATCCGCGAAAACGTCAACGTCCAGCGCCTGCTCATCGACAACGGCCGCGTGACCGGCGTGTCCACGTCGGAAGGCGACTACAGCGCCCCGCTGGTCATCAGCACCCAGAACATCTGGACGCCGGAACTCGCCGGCTGGACCGGCGTCGCCATGCCCGTGGTCCCGGAGCGCCATGCCGTGCTCGCGCTGGAGTGCGACGCGGCGCCCTATACGTATTCGATGCCCGTCTTCAAGGACCTGGCCTCGCCCGGCATGCTGTATTGCCGCAGCTACGGCGGCAACCAGATGCTGGTCAGCGAGGGTGTCGTCGGCGAGGCGCTGCAAAGGAGCGACGCCGAGCAGGGCGACATTCCGCTGGACTACGTGGCCGAAGTCGGCGCGCAGGTGGCGGACCGCTTCCCCGCCTATGAGACTGCGGGCCTGGCGTCGTCCTGGACCGGCGTCTATGACGTAACGCCCGACTGGAACCCGGTGCTGGGCCGCGTGCCCGGTGTCGAAGGCCTGATCGTGGGCTTCGGCTTCTCGGGTCATGGCTTCAAGCTGTCGCCCACCGTGGGTCGCGTGCTGGCACAGGAGGCGCTGGGCCTGGCGACCGACGTGTCGCTCAAGCCCTACGAGTTGGACCGCTTCCAGCGCGGCGCTTTGCTGACCGGGAAATACGGCCTTGGCGCGGTGTCCTGATCCGCGCGCCATGACGCGTGCAAGCTGGCTGGCGCTGCCGCCCGAGCCCTGGAAGAACGGCGGGGGCGTCACGCGCACGCTGGCGGCCGATCCCGCCGGACGCTGGCGCGTCAGCATCGCCGATATCGACCGCGACGGCCCGTATTCCCGCTTTCCGGGCTTCGACCGCGTGTCGGTCGTGCTGTCGGGCGCGGGCGTGACACTGCAGGGCGACGGGACGTCCGTGCCGTTGCGGCCTCGCGGGCCGGCTGTGTTTGACGGCAACGCACAACTGCAATCCACGCTCGTCGGCGGATCCGTGCGGGTACTGAATCTGTTTGTCCTGCGCGGGGAGGCGATGGCCAGGGTGGTGTGCGCGGGCTCGACGGCCGGCTACCGCGATGTTGGCGAGCTAGCCGATGCGGCGGCCCGGC
>DALZRX010000683.1:0-2079 GCA_032015805.1 Achromobacter sp. | reverse complement strand
CCTCGGCGGCAACGCCACGGTTGATGGCGGCCAGCGCCGTCAGCCGGTAGAGCGCGCCGCTGTCCAGCACGGCCCAGCCCAGCGCCTTGGCGACACGATGGGCCACGGTGCCCTTGCCGGACGCGGTGGGGCCGTCGATCGTGATGACCGGAGCCTGGGAAGCGGAAGTCGAAGGTGTAAAAGTCATGGATGCCATGCAGCCCTAGGCCGAAACCAGGCCGGCGTAAACCTCAAAGTAACCCGGGAACGTCTTGCTGACACAACCCGGGTCAAGAATGCGGACCGCCGCCGGACCAAACGCCGCCAGGGAAAAGCACATGGCCATGCGGTGGTCGTCCCAGGTTCCGATATGCGCATCGCGCCAGGCGTCTTGCGCCGGCGGCGTCACGCGCAGCCAGTCGGGGCCGGACTCCACCCCCGCGCCCAGCTTTTCCAGCTCGGTCTGCATCGCGTGAATGCGGTCGGTTTCCTTGACGCGCCAACTGCCGATGTTACGGAGCCTGCAAGGGCCGTCGGCGTACAGGGCCAGCGCCGCGGCCGTCATGGCGGCGTCCGGAATCAGGTTGAAATCGGTGTCGAACGCCTTGAGCCGCGCACCGTCGGCCACCTGCACGCCCGACACTTCGATCCAGTCGGGACCGTAGGTCACCTTGGCGCCCATGTCGGCCAGGGTGCTCGCGAAGCCCACGTCGCCCTGGATGCTGTCGGCGCCCACCCCGGTCACGCGAACGGGGCCGCCGCCGATGGCGCCCAGCGCGAGGAAATAGGACGCCGTCGACGCATCCCCTTCCACCGCGATCTGGCCCGGACTGCGATAAGCCGCACCCGCTTCCACCACGAAACGGCTCCAGCCGTCGCGCTGCACCAACACGCCGAAGCGCGCCATCAGGTTCAGCGTGATCTCGATATAGGGCTTGGAAATCAGCTCGCCCACGACCTCGATGGTGACCGGCTTGCCGCTGCGCGCGGCCTGCAGCGGCGCAGCCAGCAGCAAGGCGGTCAGGAACTGGCTGGACACCGAACCCTGCACGCGGGTCACGGCGTTTTCGGCGATGTCGCCGCGGCCAATCTGCAGCGGCGGGTAGCCCGCTTGGCCCAGATAGTCGATGCGCGCGCCCAGCGCGTTCAGGGCATCGACCAGGTCGCCGATCGGTCGCTCATGCATGCGCGGCACGCCCGACAGGCGGTAGTCGCCACCCATGAGCGCCAGCGCCGCAGTCAACGGACGGATCGCGGTGCCCGCGTTGCCCATGAAAAGGTCGGCGCTTTCAACCGGGAAGCGCCGCACGCCCTGCACCGTGACGCGGCCCGCTTCCAGGTCGGACACCTGCACGCCCAACTGGCGCAAGGCCGCCAGCATGACGCGCGTGTCATCGGAATCCAGCAGGCCCGTGATGATCGTCGTGCCCTCGGCAATGGCCGACAGCAGCAGCACGCGGTTGGAAATGCTTTTTGAGCCCGGCAGGGCCATCGTGCCCTGCGCGCGTCGCACGCGCGGCAGGTCGAGATAAGGCAGTGCGCCCATTCAGCTACTCCTTGCGCCAGCCGCGGCGCGCACGCGCCGCCGTATCCAGCAGCGTCAGCAAAGCCGCGCCGTCGCCATCGGCAATGGCGCGCTCGGCACGGTCCAGCACGCCGCGCACGGCGGCCAGTTCGGCCAGCATCGCGTCGCGGTTGGACAGAAAGATATCGCGCCACATCTCGGGCGATCCGGCGGCGATCCGGGTGAAGTCTCGAAAGCCGCTGCCCGCCAGATCGAGGCGCGTGGCAGCGTCGGCGGCCGTGGCCACCTGTTCCATATACACCGAGGACAACAGGTGCGGAAGATGGCTGACCGACGCCAGCACGCGATCGTGCGCCTCGGCATCCATGTCGATCACGTCCGCCCCGCAGGCCTGCCAGGCGTGGCGCACCAGCGCCAAGGCCTCTTCCCCGTTTTCCGGGACGGGCGTGAGGATGACGGTGCGCCCGCAGTACAGGCTGGCATCGGCGGCCTCGGGCCCGGTGCGTTCGGCGCCAGCGATGGGATGACCCGGCACGAACTGGCCAATGCGGTCGCCCAGCGCGTCGCGCGCCGCC
>DALZRX010000682.1:0-2080 GCA_032015805.1 Achromobacter sp. | reverse complement strand
ACGCCGGACCTTACGCGCCGAGGTCGACGCAGAGGTACTTGATTTCCAGATACTCTTCGATGCCGTACTTGGAGCCTTCGCGGCCCAGGCCCGATTGCTTGACGCCGCCGAAGGGGCCGACCTCGTTCGAGATGAGGCCGGTATTGATGCCGACGATGCCATACTCCAGCGCTTCAGAGACGCGCCAGATGCGGGCGTAGTCGCGCGTGAAGAAGTACGCGGCCAGGCCGAAGATGGTGTCGTTGGCCATGCCGATCACTTCGTCCTCGGACTCGAAGCGGAAGAGCGGCGCCACCGGGCCGAAGGTTTCCTCGCTGGCAAAGCGCATCGATTGCGTCACGTCGCGCACGACGGTGGGCTCGAAGAACGTGCCGCCCTTGGCATGCGGCTTGCCGCCAGCGATGACCTTGGCGCCGTTGGCGGTGGCGTCGGCAATGTGCTCCTGCACCTTCTCGATGGCGTTGCGGTCGATCAGGGGACCTTGCGTCACGCCGTCTTCAAAGCCGTCGCCCACCTTCATGGCGTTGACCTTGTCGACCAGGCGCTTGGCGACTTCTTCGTACACGCCTGCCTGCACGTAAATGCGGTTGGCGCACACGCAGGTCTGGCCGGCGTTGCGGTACTTCGAGGCAAGAATGCCGTCGACCGCGCGATCCAGGTCGGCATCGTCAAACACGATGAAAGGCGCGTTGCCGCCCAGTTCCAGCGACAGCTTCTTGATGGTGGGCGCGCATTGCTCCATCAGCGTGCGGCCGACTTCAGTGGAACCGGTGAAGCTCAGCTTGCGCACCACATCGCTTTCGCACAGGGCGGCGCCGATGTCGCGCGAGCTGCCGGTGATGACGTGGAACACGCCGGCGGGCACGCCGGCTTCCTCGGCCAGGACGGCCAGCGCCAGGGCGGTCAACGGGGTCTGCTGCGCGGGCTTGACGACCATGGTGCAACCGGCGGCCAGCGCGGGGCCGACCTTGCGGGTGATCATGGCCGCGGGGAAGTTCCAGGGCGTGATGGCGGCGGTGACGCCGATGGGCTGCTTGAGCGCCAACAGGCGCTGGCCGGCCTTGGGGCTTTGCAGGATGTCGCCGTCGATGCGCTTGGCTTCTTCGGCAAACCATTCCAGGAACGACGCGGCGTAGGCGATTTCGCCCGCGGCCTCGGTCACCGGCTTGCCCTGTTCGGACGTCATGATGGCGGCCAGGTCTTTCTGGTTCTGCATCATGAGCTGCGCCCATTTCAGCAGGATGGCGGCGCGCTCCTTGCCGGTCTTGGCGCTCCAGGCGGGCAGGGCGGCCTGGGCGCTGGCGATGGCCTGCTCGGTTTCCTTGCGGCCCAGCTTGGGCACCGACACGATGGTCTTGCCGGTGGACGGATTGTCGACGGGGATCGAGGCGCCTTCGCCGGCGCCTACCCACTTGCCGTCGATGTAGCAGGCGTCGCGCAGCAGGTCGGGACGGGCCAGGGGATGGGAAAGTGCTGTCATGCTGGGAGTCTCCTTGATGGGTGCGGCGTGCCAAGCGACGACGGGCGCGGCAGGCCCCTGGCTTGCAATCCAAGCCGGGAGCCTGCTACGCCCGCAATCGTTGTACCCGCCGGCCGAATAACCGGTTATTCAGGGCCTTGGCCTCAAGCGGCAAGCGCCTCGGACAGGATGTCCAGCGCGCGTGCGAACTGGGCGTCGGGAATGGTCAAGGGATACAGGAAGCGCAGGACGTTTCCGTACACACCGCAGCTTAGCAAAATCAGGCCGGCATCGAGCGCGCGCTGCTGCACGCGTTTGACGGCTTCGGCGTCGGGCTTGCCGGCCGCATCGTTCAGCTCCAGCGCAACCATCGAGCCCAGGCCGCGCACGTCGGCGATGCCGGGGACCTTGCCGCGCAGGCTTTCCAGATGGGCGCGCAGCTTGTCGCCCAGTTCGGCGGCGCGTTCGCACAGCTTTTCCTCGGCGATCACGTCCAGCACCGCATGCGCGGCGGCGACCGCCAGCGGATTGCCCGCGTAGGTGCCACCCAGGCCGCCCGCAGCGGGACCGTCCATGACGTCGGCGCGGCCGACCACGCCCGAGATCGGGAAGCCGCCGCCC
>DALZRX010000681.1:0-2088 GCA_032015805.1 Achromobacter sp. | reverse complement strand
AACGCGCTGTAGGCCAGCCGCGTCGTCGGCTCGAAGCGCGGCAGGCCACGCCACAACGCCGCACCCAGCGCCACGATGCTGACGGCGGCGGCCACGAACATCATGCGCCAGCCGAATTGCTCGGCAACGAAGCCGCTGACCACCCGCGACAGCAGGATGCCCAGCAACAGGCCCGTCATGACGGTGCCGACGATCTTGCCGCGCTGGTCGGCGGGCGCCAGGTGCGCGGCGGCCGGCACGATGTCCTGCGCCAGGGTGGCGGACAGGCCGATGGCAAAGCTGGCGGCCAGCAGCAGGCCGATCGTCGGGGACGCGCCCGCCAGCAGCAGCGCCAGGCTCAGCACGGCGGCCTTCACCAGGATGATGCGCTTGCGGTCATAGCGGTCGCCCAGCGGCGCCAGCATCAGGATGCCGGCGGCATAGCCGAGTTGCGTCAGTGTGGGGATCCAGCCCAACGTCTCGGCGCTGGCGTGGATGTCCGCGCCCAGCACGCCCAGCATCGGCTGGCTGTAGTACAGGGAGGCGACGCCCAGGCCGGCGCCCACGGCCAGCAGGAAGACCAGGCCGCGCGATAGGGAGGAATGGGAGGTGGGGGATGACATGGTGGTGTCCGGTGGCTGTTGTACGGGGCAAATTCTGGGCTTTCACCCCCGCTTTTGGTAGCCGACCTTCGGGTACATCCGTTATACGATAGGCGTATGAGCACCCCCGCCCTCCCCGCTGCGGCCGGCACCGACCGCATGCTGCTGATCGAAACGTTCGTGCGCATCGTCGAGGCCGGCAGCCTGTCCGCCGCAGCCGCCCAGATGGGCGGCACCCAGCCCACCGTCAGCCGCCGCCTGCAATTGCTGGAACGCACGATGGGCGTGCGGCTCCTGAAGCGGTCCACCCACGCCATCCGCCTGACCGAGGACGGGCAGCGCTGCTACGAGCGCGGCAAGGAACTGCTCGCCTCCTGGCAGTCCTTCGAAAGCGAGGTGCGCGGCGCGGACGACGAACCCGCGGGGATGCTGCGCGTGGTGGCGCCGCACGTCTTCGGCCAGGAGCAGTTCATCGAGCCGCTCGCGACATACCTGAAGCGTTATCCGAACATGCGGGTGGAATGGCTGCTGCACGACCGCATGCCGGACCTGATCGCCGAGAACGTCGATTGCGCGATCCGCGTCGGGGCCGTGACGGACCCGTCGGTGATTGCCGTGAAGCTGGGCGAGGTGCCGCGCATCGTTGTCGCCTCGCCCGACCTGCTGCAGGGCGGGCCGGTGCCGCAGGACCCTTCCGATCTGGCGCGCCTGCCGTGGCTGGCGCTGCGCACCTTCTATCGCACCGAGGTGAGCCTGTCGCATTGCGGCAGCGGTGACCGGCAAAGCTTCGACATCCACCCGCGCCTGTCCACCGACGGCCTGCATGCGCTGCGCAATGCAGCGATCCAGGGACTGGGCGTGGCGCTTGGCTCAGCCTGGGCCATGCAGCCCGATCTGGCTGCCGGACGGCTCGTGCATCTGGCGCCGCAGTGGCGCGCGGACGCCCTGCCTGTGTTCCTCGTGTACGCGCCGTCGCGCTTTCAGCCGGCGCGGCTACGGCGTTTCATCGAGATCATGCGCGAGCACCTGCCGCTGGAGCTGGCGGGGACGTGAGATCCGGCGCCGCGTCCCGCACGGATTCGTACACCAGCGTCGCCAGGGTCAGGTCTTCGAGCGCGCTGCCGACCGCCTTGAACACCGTGATCTCCTGATCGTTGCGGCGGCCGGGGCGTTCGCCCGCGGCAAGCTGGTGCAGGTTGCCCTGGATGCCATCGCGCGTCAGCACGCCTGCCTCGAACGCCGAGAGCAGATCGCCGGACTTGGTGGGCGCTTCGTCGGTGTCCACGTAGACCGTGGTGCCGTCAAAGCACGCCGGGTCGGTCTCACGCATTTCGGGTTTGAAGCTGCCGATCAGGTCCAGGTGCGTGCCCGGACGCAGCCACGCGCCGCGGATCAGGGGTTCGGTGGACAAGGTGGCGCAACTGACGATATCGGCCTCGCCGGCCGCGGCCTGAAGGTCGGTCACGGCCTGCGCGTCGAAGCCCAGGCCCTGCAGGCTGGCCGCCAG
>DALZRX010000680.1:0-2088 GCA_032015805.1 Achromobacter sp. | reverse complement strand
AGCTGGCGGACATCCTGGCCAGCGGCATCACCGCCGAAGGCGTGCGGTGCGCCCGCGCCGCGCTGGACCGCGCCCGCGCCATCAATGTCGAATTGCCGATCACCGAAGCCGTCTGTGCCGTGCTGTTCGAGGGCGTCGCGCCCATGACGGCCGTCTCTGCCCTCCTGGCGCGGGATGCGCGCTACGAAGGGTCCGGATCGGGCGAGGCCTTCGGCGCCGCCTAGACCGCGCCATCCATCCATTACCCACAACAACACTCGACACCCACCCCGAGGAGACATCCTTCATGTCGCAAACCCGCAAGTTTCGGGTCGGCCCGCTGCTGCGTGGCCTTTGCCTGAGCCTGGCCGCCAGCCTGCCCCTTGCCGCCCATGCAGACTGGCCCGAGCGCCCGATCCACATGGTCGTGCCCTTCCCGCCCGGCTCGTCGCCCGACATCCTGGCACGCACGATTTCCGAGCCGCTGTCCCAGGCGCTGGGCCAGCCCATCGTGATCGACAACAAGCCGGGCGCCGGCGGCAACATCGGCACGCGCCTCGTGGCGCAGGCCAAGCCGGACGGCTATACGCTGCTCTACACGATCAATGGTCCGCTGGTCACCGCGCCCACGCTCTATAAGAAGACGCTGGGCTACGACCCCCTGAACGACCTGGAGCCGGTGTCTTTGGTGGGCACCAGCCCCAACGTGCTGGTCGTGCCGGGCAGCCTGAAGGTCGACAACGTCCAGGACTTCGTCAAGCTGGTCAAGGGCCGCGGCAATTCGCTGAATTACGGGTCGGTCGGCCCGGGCAGCTCGGCCCATCTGGCCATGGAGATGTTCAAGGAAAGCGCGGGTGTGGATCTGGCCCACATCCCCTATTCCGGCTTTCCCCAGGTGATCACCGCCATCATCGGCGGCGACGTCCAGGCCGGCTTCATGGTGCCGGCGATCGCCGTGCCGCAGGCGCGCGATGGCAAGGTGAAGCTGCTGGCCGTGACCAGCCTGCAGCCCAGCGATGCCCTGCCCGGGGTGCCCACCATGGCCTCGCAGGGCTACCCCGACTTCGAAGCCATCTCGTGGAACGCGATCCTGGCGCCGGCCGGCACGCCCACGCCGATCGTCGAGCGGCTCAACAGCGAGCTGGCCCGCGTCATCAACAGCGACGCCGTGCGCAAGCAGCTAGCGCTGCAGTACTTCACGCCGGCGCCGTCCACCCCGGAAGCCCTGACCGCCCGCATCAAGAACGAAAAGGCGCGTTGGGACCAGGTGATCGACAAGCTCAAGCTGTCGCTGGACTGAGATCCACCCGGAGGGCGGCGCCTACGCGCCCCCTTCGTAGCCCTGCTGGCGCCAGGCTTCGAACACCGTGACCGCCACGGCGTTCGACAGGTTCAGGCTGCGCTGGCCGGCGCGCATCGGCAGCCGCAGCCGCTGCTGCGGCGGGAACATCGCCTGGTGCTCGTCCGACAGGCCGGCGCTTTCGCGGCCAAACACGAACACATCCCCCGGCTTGAAACTGACGTCGGCCACGCTGCGCTGCGCATGCGTGGTCAGCGCGTAGATGCTGGACGGGACCGCGCCGGTATCGTCCAGGGCCTCCTGCAGCGTGTCGTGCACGCGCACCGGCTGCCACTCGTGATAATCCAGCCCCGCCCGCCGCATGCGGGCGTCATCCAGTTCAAACCCCAGGGGACGCACCAGATGCAACTGCGCGCCGGTATTGGCGCACAGCCGGATGGCGTTGCCGGTGTTGGGAGGGATCTCCGGGCAGACGAGAATGACGTGGAACATGGCGCTTGCGAAGGTGAAAAGCCCGCGGCCCGGAAGCGGCCGCGCGAGCGTGATTGTCGCCGATTTGCGGCGGCGGACCGGCGCGGCCCCACAGGGGCTGGTTGGAACATGGACGGAGGGTGGGCCGAAGCAATCCCCTGAACATTGTTTGGAGCGTCGACCGGACGGAACGTTGACCGGAACATCGTCCGGCGCGTCGACCGGGCCATTGACCGGAACCCCGGCGCATTGCAAGCCCGGACCCTGGCTTCACGGCGTGCGCGCCGCCACCAAGACCATCACGCTGGCCGCGCCCGCCGCCACCAGCGCAGCCGCGG
>DALZRX010000679.1:0-2090 GCA_032015805.1 Achromobacter sp. | reverse complement strand
CCGCGACCGGCCATGCCCAGCGATGCCTCGCGCATCCGCATGCAGCCGGGCATGCGCCACTTGGTGGTGGCCATCGATCCGGGCCATGGCGGCCAGGATCCGGGCGCCATCGGCCCGACCGGCAAGCGCGAGAAGGACGTCACCCTGGCCGTGGCGCGCGAACTGGCCCGCCAGGTCAACGCGACGCCGGGCCTGAAGGCCTACCTGACCCGCGACAGCGACGTGTTCATCCCGCTGCCGATGCGTGCCCAGAAGGCGCGCGCGAACAAGGCCGACATCTTCATCTCGATCCACGCCGACGCCGCCGAGAACCGTTCGGCCACCGGTTCGTCGGTGTACGTGCTGTCCACCAAGGGCGCCTCCTCGCAGCGCGCGCGCTGGCTGGCCGACAAGGAAAACGCGGCCGACCTGGTCGGTGGCGTGCGCCTGCAGCAGACCGAGGGCACCCTGGCCAACGTGCTGCTGGACCTGGCCCAGAGCGGTTACATGAAGGCGTCCGAAGACGCGGCCGGCCACGTGCTGGGCGGTTTGAAGCGGATCGGCAACAACCACAAGCCGAACCTCGAGCGCGCCAACTTCGCGGTGCTGCGAACCTCGGACATGCCGGCGATGCTGGTGGAAACCGCCTTCATCTCCAACCCGGACGAAGAACGCCGCCTGACCGACCCGGCCTACCAGCGCAAGGTCGCCGGTGCGGTGCTCGATGGCGTGCATACCTTCTTCAGCCGGCAGCCGCCGCCGGGCACGCTGTACGCAGCCCGCGCCCAGGCCGAGATCGACGCCGCCGCCACCATGGCCGGCGGCAGCAAATAACCCGCGGATCGAGCGGTCGGTAGCGCCGGGCCGTGCCCGGCGGACGTGTGCCTCCGTTATCATCCCTGCATGACGTCTGCTCCCCATCCGCGCCCGATCCGGCCGTTGCCGGAAATCCTGATCAACCAGATCGCCGCGGGCGAAGTGGTCGAACGTCCTGCGTCGGTGGTCAAGGAACTGGTCGAGAACGCCATCGATGCCGGCGCCAGCCGCGTCGACATCGACCTGGAAGAGGGCGGTGTGCGGCTCATCCGCATCCGCGACAACGGCAGTGGCATCGCGCCCGAGCAGCTGCCGCTGGCAGTCTCGCGGCATGCCACCAGCAAGATCGCCGATCTCGACGACCTCGAATCGGTGGCGACCCTCGGTTTCCGCGGCGAAGCGCTGCCGTCCATCGCCTCGGTCAGCCGCTTCACCCTGGCCTCGCGCCGCGCGCATGACGAGCACGGTTCGGCGCTGCAGATCGAAGGCGGCAAGATCGGCGAAGTGACCCCGCGCGCGCATGCGCCGGGCACCACCGTGGAAGTACGCGAGCTGTTCTACAACGTGCCGGCGCGCCGCAAGTTCCTGCGCGCCGAGCGCACGGAAATGGGCCACATCGAAGAGTGGCTGCGCTCGCTGGCGCTGGCCCGCCCGGATGTCGAGCTGCGCGTGTCGCACAACGGCAAGGCCTCGCGCCGCTACAAGCCCGGTGACCTGTATTCCGATGTGCGCCTGGCCGAGACCCTCGGCGAGGACTTCGCCAACCAGGCCGTGCGCGTGGACCACACCGGTGCCGGCCTGCGCCTGCACGGCTGGATCGCGCAGCCGCATTATTCACGGGCCAGCGCCGACCAGCAGTACCTGTACGTCAACGGCCGTTCGGTGCGCGACCGCAGTGTCGCCCATGCGGTGAAGATGGCCTACGGCGATGTGCTGTACCACGGTCGCCAGCCGGCCTACGTGCTGTTCCTGGAACTGGACCCGACCCGGGTCGATGTCAACGTGCACCCGGCCAAGCATGAAGTGCGCTTCCGCGATTCGCGCCTGGTCCACGACTTCGTCTACCGCACGTTGAAGGACGCGCTGGCCGATACCCGCGCCGGTGTGACCGCGCAGGAGATCGGTGCCGGTGCGGTCCATCCTGCGGACATGGGCGGCGCACCGATGCCGTCCAGCGCCGGTGCGTCGGGCTTCGGCCTGGTGCGCGGTGCCGCGCCCGGTTCGGGCGGTGGCGGTGGTGGTTTCTCCGGCTGGCGCCCGCAGCAGCCGCTGGGCCTGCAGGTGGCCGATGCGCC
>DALZRX010000678.1:0-2091 GCA_032015805.1 Achromobacter sp. | reverse complement strand
GGCGCCGGCAGCCGCAGCACCGGCAGCCGCAGCACCGGCTGCCGCTGCACCTGCCCCCGAGCAGAAGGCCGCCGCCGTCAATCCGGCTGGCGAGCAGCTCTACAAGACGGTCTGCTTTGCCTGCCACGCCACTGGCGTCGCCAATGCGCCCAAGTTCGGCGACAAGGCCGCCTGGGCGCCCTTCATCAGCACCGGCATGGACGCCATGGTGAAGGTCGCCATGACGGGCAAGGGCGCGATGCCTCCCAAGGGCGGCGCGGCCAACGCCTCGGAAGACGACATCCGTGCAGCCGTGCAGTTCATGGTCAACGCCGCCCAGTAATCTGCAGCCTGCATCGCTGGCGACAAAAAGCCCCTTGATGGATTATCAAGGGGCTTTTTTGTGTCCACACTGAACAATATGTGCGCCAGGGACGCGGCCACGCCGGCACTTGCGCGACGCCTGATGGCCGATGGAAATCTTCCGCCTGGAAAGGCGTCTCTGATTGGATGCGCCTGATTAACACCCCGCCGGCATCGCAGACAAAAAAAGCCCCTTGAACAATCAAGGGGCTTTCTTGACCGACATCCGGCCAATCACGGCCGCAAGCGTGTTCAGTCCGCCGCCGACATCTTCACCAGCGACATGCCAAGTTGCACGCGGCGCTGCAGCCACAGGCTGGGGCGGTAGCGGGTGTCGCCCGTGACGCGCTGCATGCTCTTCAAGATTTCCAGGATGCGGTCGGCGCCCAGCTTGTCGCCCAATGCCAGCGGGCCCACGGGGTAGCCCAAGCCCAGCGTCACGGCCAGATCGATGTCTTCCGGCGTGGCGATCTTCTGTTGCGCGATGTCGCAGGCGATGTTCACGATGTGCGCCACGATGCGCTGGGCGATGAAGCCGGGCGAATCCTCGATCACCGTGACCGGCACGCCGTCGGCGGCCAGCAGCGCATGCGCGGCGTCGCGCCACTTGTCCTCGGTGGCGGGCGAAACCATGATCGTGCGGCGCTTGGCGGTGTCAAACGCGTGCAGGGTGTCCAGGCCGACCGTGCGGCCTGCGTTCAGGCCTTGCACGGACACCGTCGTGGACATGTCTTCGCCGAACGGCGTCACCAGGATCAGCGCATCGGCATCGGGCGCCGAGCCCGTGACCAGCGTGCCGCCCAGCTTCTCGACCAGCGCAGATGCGCGGGCATAGCCTTCCGCGTGGCGCGGGCTGACCCAGACCTTCAGGCCTTCGGGCAGCGCCGGCACGGGCGATTCGGCCGGCACCTGCTTCTGGCCGTCGGCATAGACATAAAAGCCTTCGCCGGCCTTGCGGCCAATCAGCCCGCCCGCGAGGCGCACGGTCGTGATCGGCGACGGACGGAAGCGGGGCTCGTCGAAGAACTGGCGGTAGATGGATTCCATCACCGGGTGCGAAACGTCGAGGGCGGTCAGGTCCAGCAGTTCGAACGGGCCCATGCGGAAGCCGGCCTGCTCGCGCATGACGGCGTCGACCTGGGCGAAGGTGGCCACGGCCTCCTGCGCCACGCGCAGGCCTTCGGTATTCATGCCGCGGCCGGCATGGTTGACGATGAACCCGGGCATGTCCTTGGCGCGCACGGGCGTGTGGCCCATGCGGCGAGCCAGGTCAGCCAGGGCGTCGCCCACCTCCGGCGCGCTGCGCAGGCCGTCGATGACCTCGACCACCTTCATCAGCGCGACCGGGTTGAAGAAGTGATAGCCGGCCACGCGCTGCGGACGCTTGCAGGCGGCCGCGATGGCGGTGATGGACAGGGACGAGGTGTTGGACGCGAGGATGCAGTCGTCGGCGACCACGCCCTCAAGCGCCGCAAAGAGGTCGCGCTTGACGTCCAGGCGCTCAACGATGGCTTCGACGACGAGCTGGCAGTTGGACATGTCGGTCAGCGCGGTAGCAGCCTCTACGCGCTCCAGCGCGGCTTGCGCGTCGGCGGCGGTCAGCTTGCCCTTCTGGGCCAGCTTTTCCCAGGTCTGCCGCAACGACTCGCGCGCAGCCGCGATGGCGTCGGCGCTGGTGTCGTACAGGCGCACCCGCAGGCCGGCTTGCGCCGCGATCTGCGCGATGCCGCGCCCCATGGCCCCGGCGCC
>DALZRX010000677.1:0-2099 GCA_032015805.1 Achromobacter sp. | reverse complement strand
AGGCGTTCAGCGCGGCGCGCAGGGCTTCCAGCAGGCCGGCGGAGCCGAAGGTCTGCTCGACGTCCATGCGCCCGGCCAGCAGCGCCGAAATGGCTTGCTGGCGTGCCAGCGCCTGATCGTTTTCGCGCAACGGGTGATGCAGCCAGCGGCGCAGCAGCCGGCTGCCCATCGGCGTGCGGCAACCGTCCAGCAGAGAGAACAGCGTGGGCGAATCTTCGCCCGACAACGTCTGCGTCAGTTCCAGGTTGCGGCGCGTGACCGGGTCCATCAGCACGTACTGACCCGGCCGCTCGGCGGACAGGCTCTGCACGTGCGCCAACGCCTGTGACTGAGTCCGCGCGGCATAGCGCAGCAGGGCCCCCGCCGCGCAGACGCCGGCCGGCATGTCTTCGATGTCAAAGCCAGCCAGCGTGTCCGTCTTGAAGTGCGCCAGCAGGTGGGCGCGGGCGCCGTCGCTCTCGAAGTGCCAGTCCGGCACCCGGGACCGCGCGCCCTCGAACGGAAAGTCGAACTCGGCGCTGTCGGCGCAGACGATCTCGGCCGGCGCGATGCGGTGCAGTTCGGATTCCAACTGGGCGGGCGCGCATTCGGTGACGCGGAACTCGCCGCTGGCCAGATTCAGCCAGGCCAGCCCCGCGCGCGGCGCGCGTGCGCTGCCACTGACGAAAATGGCCGCCAGCGCGCGGTCCGCCTTGGCGGGCAGCAGGGCGTCGTCGGTCAACGTGCCGGGCGTCACGATGCGCACGATGCGGCGCTCGACCGGCCCCTTGGAGGCAGCCGGGTCCCCGATCTGTTCGCAGATGGCAATGGACTCGCCCATGGCCACGAGCCGCGCGAGGTACTGCTCCATGGCGTGCACCGGCAGGCCGGCCATGGGGATGGGCACGCCGTTGGACGAGCCCCGCTTGGTCAGCGTCAGATTGAGCAGGCGCGCGCCGCGCTCGGCGTCTTCGTAGAACATTTCATAGAAGTCGCCCATGCGATAGAACAGCAGCAGCGGCCCGGCCTCGGCTTTAAGGCGCAGGTACTGCTGCATCATGGGGGTGTGGCCCGCGTGGGCGTCGGCGGCGGTGTTTTGCAGTGCAGAATTCATGCCCGTGATTGTATCGGGGCGGGCAAAGCCCCGCCGAACCCCGGGGCGGTGATTTTGCGACGGGTTGCGATTTATTGGGTTAACGTTGCCGACGCCTCGGTCGTCGGCGCTCGTTGCGCGCTGGAAGACCTTATTCGACTGCTTAGCGTCCGCCGCTTCTAGAACGCCCAGCGCAAATTCACCGAAGCCGTCTGATCGCGATTGCCCCCGCCAAACTGACCGGCATAGGCGATCCCCAGCGTCGCGGTACGGGCGATCCGCGCGTCAAAGCCGGCTT
Organism: Achromobacter sp.; assembly: GCA_032015805.1. Taxonomy (GTDB): domain Bacteria; phylum Pseudomonadota; class Gammaproteobacteria; order Burkholderiales; family Burkholderiaceae_B; genus Achromobacter. Next base: position 729 of record DALZRX010000677.1, on the reverse strand, counting down.
CCACCAGCGCGGCATCGCGTGCGATGGGTGCGCCCGTCACGGTGAAGGAATCCCCCGCATCGAACGCAAGCCGGCTTTCAGGCTTCAGGTCGCCGAAGGCGTGGCGCCAGCTCAGGCCGCCCGACACGGCGCCCGCCAGGGTGCCCAGCGTGACTTCCTGGGTGGCGCGCAGGCCCAGCGAGGAGGTCGTGGTGTTGTTGCGGGTGGAGTCGCCCGACAGTGCGGCGCTACCGCCGGATTCACTGAAGCCGCGCGTGCGCTGGCCGGCCCAAGCCACTCCGGCATAGGGTTCCAGCGTGAGGCCGCTCGTAACCCCGAACGCGTAGCCCACTTCGGAGAACACCTGCGTGGTGTTGCCGCCGTAGTTCGAGTCCAGGGTTTGATTCAGCCCGCCGCCATCGATACGGCGTTCGGTGTGGATGTCGTGCCAGGTGTACGACGCGCCCGCCATTACGTTGAGCTTGCCCGCGCCCAGTGCGATGGCTTTGCCGCCATAGAGCACGGCGCTGTAGCTGGAGATATCGGCCTTGCTGGCCAGATCGTCGACGCGTTGCTTGGCGTCGGTGTAGCCGAGTGCGCCGCCCAGGCGCCAGCCATTGCCCAGGCCGTGGTCGGCGCCCACGAACACGCCGCCGGTGTGCTGACGCACGGCCGATGTGTTGCCGGTGGCGCCGATGCGCTGCCAGTTGCCCACTATCTGGGCCCAGGCGGGGCGGGCAAGCGACGAGG
>DALZRX010000676.1:0-2103 GCA_032015805.1 Achromobacter sp. | reverse complement strand
GCGCGTGCGCCACGGCACGACGGCGGCAATCACGCCGATGAGCGCGACGCCCGCGGTGATGCGGCTGCGCCGGTTCCAGCCGCCACCGGGACGGCTGGTCAGGCGTTCACGCCACGCACGCAGTTCGGTGTAGATGGGCTTCAGGACGAACGCCACGATCTCGATGGCGAACAGCACGATGCCCAGCATTTTGAAAGCCATGTGATACACCAGCAGGGCGATGCCCAGGAACAGAAAGAAGCGGTAGATCCAGACGCAGAAGGCGTAGGTGATGAGGGTGCGCTCGCGCCATGGCGCGAAGACTTCGGGGCGCTCGTCGCCCAGCCCGAAGAGCCACTCGCGCAGCTTCCATCGCGCCAGCGCAAAGGAGCGGTTCTGAAGATTGGGCACGTTCAGCGCGTCGGTCAGAAGGAAGTACCCGTCAAAGCGCATCAGCGGATTGAGGTTGACGGCAAGGGTCAGCAGCCAGGTCGTTGTCGCGAGCGTGAACGCGGCGCTACGCAGCACGCCATCGGGCAGGAAGCTCCAGGCCAGCGTCGCCCACGCGGCCAGCGCGGTTTCGGCCAGCATGCCCGCCGCACCGATCGACATCCGTTTGCGGCGGCTGGACAGCCGCCAGGCACCCGAACTGTCCGTGTACAGCACCGGCCACATCACCATGAACGCCACACCCATGGTCGCCACGCGGCAGCCGTGATGCTTGGCGGCGTACGCGTGGCCAAGCTCATGCAGCACCTTGGCCGCGCCCAGCGTGATGGCGGCGGCCAGCGCGCCTTCCAGCGTGAAGAAGTGCAGGAACGTGTGGAGAAACTGGTCCCATTGGCGTGCGGCCAGAAACAAGCCGAGTACGCCGGCAGCCACCGTCAGCCGCAGGAAGGCGCGCGACAGAAACAGGCGCCGCACAGTGGGCAGCGTGCGAGTCAGGAACGCGTCGGGCCGGACCAGCGGAATGCGGAAGAACAGGTACTGGTGGATCAGGCTTTTGAGCCAGTGGCTGCTGCGGCGCGCGTCGGCTTCCTTGGCGTAGCGCGCGATGGCGTCAGGGCCGTGCAACTGCACGAGGCTGTTGGCCTGCAGGAACTTCGCAAAGTCCTCGACGTCGTCCGCGCTGAGGTCAAGCGTGGTTTCACTGGCTGCCGCGCCAGCGATCGCGTCGGCGCTGCCCAGCCGCCAGCGCGCCAGCATTTCCGCTTCCGCCCATCCGATCTGAAAGAACAGGCCGCGGCCCGGATCCTCGAGCGTCCACGCCGGCGAGCCGTCGTGGTTGGGCGGCGCGCGATGCAGCAGCAGCTCTTCGCGCAGCGTGGGCAGCGCGCCGCTCACAGTCCCAGCCATACACGCAGCGTCGCCAGGGGTTTGCGCAGCAGATAGCCGTAGAGCGGGGTGGATTCGCCGTACAGCTTGGCCGTGCCTTTGAGGCCGACGCGCGGCTGCGCGGCGAGCGCGTCGTCGGTGAGGCGTGCACGCACGCGATAGGCCATGGCGCCTTCGGCGGTGGGCGCGGCGCGGTAGCCTACCCGCAGCAGCGTGGCGGGCAAGGGATCGGCCGGGGCCGTGTTCAGAAAGAGTCGAACCGGGGCCTCGGCCGGCAGCGCAATCGCGTCGCCGACAGGCAAGTGGATTTCCAGCTCGACGTCCGCCGGGTCGGCCACCATCATGATGCGTTCGCCCAGCGCCACGGGCTTGCCGATCCAGTCGGCGGGGTCATCGAACAGCACGATGCCTTCGCGCTCGGCGCGCAGCTGCGTGCGCGCCACTGCCTTTGCATAGAAGTCCACGTCGCTCGCGGCCTGCGCGCGCTTACCCTGGGCCAGCGCCAGCGTGGCCTTGCTGCGGTCATCGACCAGTGCCTGCTGCTGGTTCTGCCGCAGTTCGGCGTCGGCCACTGCCAGCGCCTGGCGTGCGCTCTCCAGGCGCCCTTCCAGGTCGCGCACGTCCAGCGCGGCCAGCAATTGCCCCTTCTCGACGGTCTGATTGGGCGTGACGGCGATCTGGTCGACCACGCCCTGCAGCGGCGCGCGCACGGCCACGGGAGCGCGCGCCACGACTTCCGCCGGGGCGAGCACCGATTGGCGAACCGGCACGAACATCAACGCGGCGACG
>DALZRX010000675.1:0-2118 GCA_032015805.1 Achromobacter sp. | reverse complement strand
GTAGTCCGGCGAGCGCCGGCCAGTCCGGCGGCCCGCGGCCGCGCACAGCGCGTGCGCAAGTTCATACAGGGCGTCGTCTTCCTGCAGCGGGTCAATGGCCTGGCCCATGGCCAGCAGCAGCGCGCCGCTGGCCGCGAACAGCCGCGGATCGGCGCTGATGCCGTCGCGGATGAATGGCAGCGGCCGGCCGCCCAGGATCTGCTGGATGAGCGCCGGCTCCACGTAGATCATGCGGTAGTGAAAGCCGGCGTCGGTGCCGGCCTGGCCATCGTGGGCTTCGTCGGGATGCAGCACGATGGTGCCGCCCGGCAGGCTGTGCTGCATGCCGCGCCGGTAATGAAAGCTCTGTACGCCGGAAAGCGTGCGGCCAATGGCGTAGGTATCGTGGCGGTGCATGTCGTAGCCGTGGCCGCCGAAGTACGCTTCGATGCGCTCCAGCCGGCTGGATGGCGCGGCGCGCCGTATCCAGTCCTTGTGGGGCGTCGCTTGCGCCATGTCCGGTTTGCCGCGGCTAGGCCGGCTTCTTCAACTGGACCAGCACGAACTCGTTGCCGTACAGGTCGATGAAGTGGGCGTAGGCGGCGGTCTCTTCCTGCACCGGTTCGCGCGTGAAGCGCACGCCCTTGGCCGCGAAGTGCGCGTGATCGCGCTGCACGTCGTCGGTGTAGAACACGCCGACCGGCTGGCCGCCCGTCTGGTCGCCCACGCGATCGCGCTGCGCCTGCGTCTGGGCTTGCAGCAGCCACACACCGACGGAAGGTTGGTCGTGCAGGCGCAGGTGCACATAGCGCTGCGGGCCGACGGGCATGTCGACAAACACCTCCATGCCGAGCTTGTCCCGGTAGAAGGCGATGGCGGTGTCGTAGTCGTTCACAAGCAGGACGAGACGGCCCAGCGTATGCATGTCAGGTTTCTCTTCAAGGGGATGGTGCGGCCATGCTAACCCACGTGAAGGTCATTTCCCTGAATCGGCGGCGTCGGCTTCGCGCAGCAGGCGCACGCCGACCAGCGGATAGCGCGTTTCCTGGGTGTTCCAGTTGCGGTACGACGCGCGCGTGTACAGCGCCCACGTGTGCCACGAGCCGCCACGCCGCACGCGCACGTTGCCGGCGGCCGGTCCTTGCGGGTCGTCGGCGGGTGAGTGGGCGTAGTAGTCCTCGCCGTACCAGTCCGCGACCCATTCCCAGGCGTTGCCGTGCATGTCGTACAACCCGAAGGCATTGGGCGCGTAGCTGGCGACCGGCGCGGTGAACGTGTTGCCGTCGTGACGGGGCGAGGCGAAGGCTTGCCATTTCGGCCATAAGGGGCTGGCGTCTGCGTCAAAGCCGTTGCCCACGTCCGGCATCGCGGCCGGATCGTCGCCGTTCTGGTAGCGCGTGCGGGTGCCGGCGCGGCAGGCGTATTCCCACTCGGCCTCGGTGGGCAGCCGGTAGACGCGGCCTTCCGTCTTCGTCAGCCACTGCGCCAGCGCCATGGCGTCGTTCCAACTGATGTTCACGACGGGATGGTCATCGCCCTGCGCGAACCCGGGGTTGCGCCACGAGTAGCGACGGTCGCGCCCTTCGAAGGCGTCGCCTGACGCGGACGTGTCGGGATCGTAGACGGCGTTGTAGCCATAGCCGCCCGTGCCGTCGGCTTCGGACTCGGGCACATAGCCGGACGCTTCGAGAAAGCGCCGGAACTGGCCCACGGTGACCTCGGTGCGTTCCAGATAGAACGGGCGCGTAATGCGCACGGTGTGCACTGGCGCTTCGTCAAAGAGCTGAGCGTAGCGGTCGGACGGATAGTGCGGATAGGCTGCGGCCAGCGTCTCGGGCGCCTCGTCGCTGCCCATCTGGAACGAGCCCGCCGGCACGCGCACGAACGTCATGCCCAATGAGTTTTCGACGACGGCGGGCGGCGTCGCGGCCAGGACAGGGGCGCAGGTCAGGGTGCAAAGCAGGGCGATGGCAGTGCGGGTACGCATGGGTGTCCGAGAGGCGGGGCCAGAGGTGCGCCATAGTAGGGCCGCGGCACGCGAGCCGCCAGACGTGGTGAACCCTCATGTTGGGCCGATGCGTCGCCGGGGGCGGGCCGGCAGTCCGCTGGCCGGCACTCCCTTGGCCGGCACCAAGGTCG
>DALZRX010000674.1:0-2121 GCA_032015805.1 Achromobacter sp. | reverse complement strand
TGGCCGTGCCCGCCACGCCGGTCACGGGGGCGGGGCTGCTGCAAGCCGCAGCGGGCAAGGGGCCATTCCAGGGGTCCCAGGCCATGCTGTCCGCGATCAGCGCCATGGGGGCGGTCGTGCGCCACAGCAAGATCCCGGTCCTCACGTTGAATCGCCGGCCGGTCACGCATGCCGTCAGAACCACGTTCTCTTATATCGATCGCGTGCAGAGCACCGCGGTGGCCGGCATCACATCCACCGGCGTGAACAGCTCGCTGCCCGCCGTATCCATCAGCCAGAAAGAGGAAACCGTTGGCTCGTTCCTGACCCTGGTGCCGGACATCCAGGAAGACGGTCAGATCCTTCTCTCCATCGCCTACGACAATGCGGTCGCGCAACCCCTGAAGACGATCACCTTCGGAGAAAGCGCCAATCAGGTCCAGGTGCAGCAGATCACGATCGATGGCAGCGGCACTGTGCAGCAGATCGAGTTGCGGCCTGGGCAGCCCATGATCGTCGCGGGCTTTGACCGCCAGCAGGACCAGCATGACCGCGAACGGCTCGCGCCCGGCATGCCGCTGCTGGCCGGGGGCAAGGACAGCGCTGCCACTGACCGCCTCACGACCCTGATCCTCGTGACGGCTCAGGTCGAGGAAGGGTACTGACGTGAACCGGGCGCCTGAACTCCTGCTGATCGAATCCCCTGGCTCCGAACGGGTGCTGGCATTTGGCCTGCGCTGGTTTGCACTGATCGGCTCCAATGTCCCGATGCTGGCGCGATCCCGCGGGCGCCAGTTGCGCGCCACGCATTACGTGGTGGGCGGATCGCCCGCCATGGTCGCCGGATACGGGCGGGCGCGTTCCGGTTGGCGGCGTACCCGGTTTGCCAGTCGCACCGGGGCGGCTGCCCCGGCGCGTGTCCAATCGGCCGCGCAGCTATTCGCCCTGCTGTACCCCGAAGGTGGCCATAGCCTGATCCGCCTGCCAGACGGGCATCATTGGCTGGTCGCCGCGCATGCCGGCGCGGTGCTGTCGCAGTCTGACCGGGTGTTCGGCTCGCTTGACGCCGCACAGCAGGAGCAACGCGCGTTGCTCGCGCAGCGTCCCGCCCTGAAAGAGCACGCGCCCGATCTGGTGTGGGCAATGTTGGCGCAGGCCCTGGAGCCGGGTGCGGCGTTGATCGTGCTGCCGTCGCGCTGGGCCGAGCTGCCTGTGGCATTGCGCCTCTTTCTCGCCTGCGTCGGGCTGGCGGCCGCGGCGCCACCCTTGTGGAATGCCGCCAGCGACACGTTCAGACGCAAAGCTGCGCCCGAGCCGGAATCCATTGCGGTCCATGATCCCGCGGCCGATGCGTACGCGGCAATGCTGAGCGGAACGACTGTCCATCCGCCTGCGGAACTGATGCGCCTGCTCGCCAGCGTGGCCACGCTGCCGGTACAAGTGCAGGGCTGGGCCTTGCGCCGCGCGCACTGCGACGCGGGACCGCAGCAATGGAGCTGCTCGGCCGCGTACGCCAGGGTCCACCCGCTCGCCACCAATCACGGCCTTCACGCCTTGCTGCCTGCCGGGTGGAAAGTGTCGTTCAAACCGCTCGAGGAGGCCACGCTGGCCTGGCGCGTGGCGTCGGCACCGATCCGGTTGGCCGACACAAGGCTGCCCACGGCGCTGCAGGTCGACACGCAGGTGGCGGGTGGGCTGCAAGGGTTGCGGCCGGCTTTTGCTTCCGTCGCGCTGTCGCCCGCCACGCCGCTCATGCCGCTCACGGCGCGCACGCCGCCCACCCCGCGCGCGGATGCGGGACAGGCACATGCCGCATTGTCGAACATGCCCGTCGTCCGCCGGCGCAGCCTGGTCATGCATGGGCCTTTGCGCTCCATGGCGATGATGCCGGGGCCGGTTTCCGCGGCCCGCTGGTCGCGTCTCGTGGTCAACGTCCAGCCGCAACCGCGGCCCAGTCTCGCAGCCAGCGCACTTGTTGCCGAATTGCAGGGGGAGCTTTATGAACAGGAATGAACTTTGCATCGGGCGCCGTCGCGTCGCGGGATGGGCGCTTGCCCGGCTTGCACTGAGCGCCGCGGCCATATCAGCGGGGCAGGCCCATGCTGTGGCCGCTGCGCCGGAGCCCCAGCCTTGGCCGGAAGC
>DALZRX010000673.1:0-2121 GCA_032015805.1 Achromobacter sp. | reverse complement strand
GCTGAGCTTTGCGCTCTATGCCGCGCTGGCGGCCGCGGCGTGGAAGGCGGGCGACAGCCCCAACGGCTTGGACGTCTTTGCCTTGGCCGTGCTGTTGGCGGCCGCCGGCATCTGCGCCTCGGCCTGGCATGGCGTCGCCTACACCGAACTTGCCACGCTGGCCGGCGCCTCCCGCGCGGGCACGGCGCTGGGCATGGCAAACAGTTGCGTCTACCTGGTGCTCTTTGCCACGCCTCTGGCCATCGCCCATATCGTCGCGGCCAGCTCCTGGCCAACGGCCTGGCTGATCGCGGGATCGTGCATGCTGGCCGCGCTGCCGCTGCTGCCGCGTGCCGGCGCGCGTCCGGCCATCGATTCCGCTACGCGCGGAATTCCTTGCGCAGCCACGACAGGAAAGCCTTGACCGGTGGGTGACGTTCCCGCCCCGGCGCACACAACGCGGTATAGGCCGAACCCGCCACGCGGATCTGCGGACGGTAGGGAACCAGCGTCCCCGCCGCCACGCTATCCGACACCATGACCGAACTGGCCAGCACCAGGCCCTGCCCTGCAATCGCGGCCTGCAGCGCGTAGTGCTCCTCGGTGTAGGCGTGTTGCGCCGCGGGTCTTTGCCATGCGGGCAGGCCGGCGGCCTTGCACCACGCCTGCCAGCCCTCGTCATACAGTTCCGAATCGCGCCAGCGCACGGTCACCAGCGCGGGCGCACGGCGGCCGGCTTGCGACACCTGTGCCGGCGCGCCGTACACGCCAAACCACTCTGGCAGTACGCAAGCCGCGTGCAACGCGGGATAGCGCTGGCGGCTATAGCGGATGGCGAGGTCCACGCTGGCGTCCTGCAACAGGTCCACGGTGTCGGGCGACGTATCCAGGCGCAGTTGATATTGCGGCCACGCCTGATGAAAGCGCCCCAGCCGGGGCACGAGCCACAAGGCCGCAAAGGAATGGGTGGTGGACACGGTCAGCGCGCCGGATTCGGGTTCGGGCCGCAAGGCATCCATCGTCTGCGCCACGTCCAGCAAGGCACCATGCACGCCGGCAAAGAGACGTGCCCCCTTGTCGGTCAAGCGCACGCCGCGCGGCACGCGCTCGAACAGCGCACATCCCACATGGCGCTCCAGCGCCTTGACCTGATGCGACACCGCCGTCGGCGTGACGGCCAGCTCGGCCGCAGCGAACTTGAAGCTGCGCAGCCGGGCCGCGGCTTCAAACGTGCGCAAGGCGGTGACGGGAAGCGAGGCAAACATGGCCGAATTCCTGGGATGAATTGCATTCATCTTAGTGAAGGAATCGTCAGTTGTCGCCCATTGGCCGGGATATCACCATACAGGCACCAGAACCCGTTTTTTCATTTCAAAGAAGGAACCTCGCATGAATTCAGATCAGCATCCGAAACGCCTGCTCGTCCTGGTTGGCAGCCCCCGACGCGATGGCAACAGCGCCGCCCTGGCCGCGGCCGCCCGCCAGGGCGCGGATGGGGCGGGCATATCGACTTCGCTCTTTTTCCTGGACGACTTCATCCAGGGGCTGCTGCCGGACCTGCGGCACGCCCGTCCGCCCGCCGACCGCTACGCTGAACTTTTTCTGGACCATTTCCTGCCGGCCGACGGCGTGCTGTTCTGCACGCCCATCTATTGGTACGGCATGTCCGCCCAGACGAAGGCCTTCTTCGACCGCTCGTTCAGCCACTATGCGGGATCGGGCCCAGAGCCGGAACGCGTGAAGGCCCGAATGGCCGGCAAGCGGCTGGGGCTGGCGGTGGCCTCGGAGGAAACCTATCCCGGCGCGGCGCTGGGCATCGTGCACCAGGTCCAGGAATTTGCACGCTACACGCATTCCGATTTCGTGGGCTACGTGCATGGCGCCGGCAACCGGCGCGGCGAAGTGGCGCGCGATCCCCGGCAGCCGCTGGCCGCGGCGCATGTGCTGGGCGCGGAATTCTTCGCGCGCAAGTACTCCGATTACCGGCTCGAGACGCCTCGCAGTCACAACGTCTGGGAACCGCCCGCGCCCGCCTTGAGCAGCACGCCCGGCGGACTGCCGTAGACCTGCTTGAACACGCGTGTCAGATGCGCCTGGTCTGCAAAGCCCACCGCCTGCGCCGCGTCCGCCAGCGGCAAGCCA
>DALZRX010000672.1:0-2123 GCA_032015805.1 Achromobacter sp. | reverse complement strand
CTGGAGGGCCTGCCCGGCGCCGCCTTCGTGGTTGCGCGGCGCGACAGCCTGGACGCCGCGCGCGGCAATGCGGGAAGCTGGTCGCTCGACCTGGCGGACATCTACCAGCACACGCTCGCGCCCAACGCCGGCCCACGTTTCACACCTGCCGCCCCCACGCTGGCGGCGCTGGCCGTTGCGCTTGAGCTCTTCCGGCAGGAAGGCCGCGAGGCCCGCCTGGCGCGCTACACGGCCAACATGCGCACGCTCTATGATGGCGTGATCGATCTTGGCCTGACCCCGTACCTGCCGCCCGAGCTGCAAGGCCCCATCGTCGTCAACGTCCGCGCGCCGGACGCCCCGACCTGGCACCTGCAACTGTTCGTGGATGCGCTCAAGCAGCGCGGGGTCGTCATCAGCAACTTCACCAACACCGAAGAACCCACGTTCCGGGTCGGCTGCATCGGCGCCTTCGGCGCCGACCAGATGCGGCAGGCGGTCGACGCCATGGGCGGCGCGCTGCGCGACATCGGAATCACCCGGGAACACGCCGGAACCGCCCGGCTCTTCCCCCAACCCCTCACCGCTTAAGGAATACTCCCATGCGTCTGCTCCATACCATGCTGCGTGTCGGCAACCTCGACAAGTCCATCGACTTCTACACCAACGTGCTCGGCATGCGCCTCTTGCGCCGCAACGACTACCCTGACGGCAAGTTCACGCTGGCCTTCGTCGGCTACCAGGATGAAGCCGATGGCGCCGTCATCGAGCTGACCCACAACTGGGACACCGACAAGTACGACCTGGGCAACGGCTACGGCCACATCGCGCTGGAAGTCGACAACGCCTACGAAACCTGTGACAAGGTGAAGGAACGCGGCGGCAAGGTCACCCGCGAGGCCGGCCCCATGAAGCACGGCAAGACGGTCATCGCCTTCGTGGAAGATCCGGACGGCTACAAGATCGAATTCATTCAGAAGAAAGGCCGCCAGGACTGATCCGGAATCCAGCCATGATCCATCCCATCCTGAAAATGGGCGACCCGCGGCTGCTGCGCGTGGCGCCGCCGGTCGAACGCTTCGACACCCCCGAGCTGCACGCCCTGATCGAAGACATGTTCGAGACCATGGCGGCCGCGCAGGGCGTGGGCCTGGCCGCGCCGCAGATCGGCGTGGACCTGCAACTGGTGATCTTCGGCTTCGACCGCAACGACCGCTATCCCGACGCGCCCCCGGTGCCGCAGACGATCCTGTGCAACCCGGTCATCACGCCGCTCTCGGACGAGATGGAAGACGGCTGGGAAGGCTGCCTGTCGGTGCCTGGCCTGCGCGGCCTGGTGCCGCGCTACCGCCACATCCGCTACAGCGGCCGCGACCCGTACGGTCAACTGATCGAGCGGGAAGCCGAGGGCTTTCACGCACGCGTCGTCCAGCACGAGTGCGACCATCTGATCGGCCGCCTGTATCCGTCCCGGATCCAGGATTTCACGAAGTTCGGCTTCACCGAGATCCTGTTTCCGGGCATGGACCCGAACCAGGACGACTAGGCGTTCTCGCCGGGCGCCGGCGTGGCCGGGGGATTGTCTCCCTGCTGCGTCCGGTGCGCCTGGGCCGAGGCCTCGTCTCCCTGCTGCCCCTGCTGCGCCTGATCGGAAGGCGCGTCTTGCTGCTGCGTCTGCTGTGCCCGGGCCGGCGCCCCTTCGCCTTGCGGCGTCAGCGCCTGCGGCGCGAAATCGTCCACCTGCAACACACGCAACACCGTCGCCTCCGCGGCTTCGAGCTGCGCCGCCTGCGCGTCCGTGATCGCGCCGCGCCGATGGGCCTCGCGCCAGTCGCGCACATTGGATTGACGCAGGCGGTCGCGGATCGGTTGCACCGAGTCGGCCAGCGCGAAGGCGCGGGTCAACAAGCCAAGCGGGTCTTCGCCGGGCTCGCGTTGCAGATCGGCTGCCAGGCGGGCATGCGTGGGAGACGGCTTGAGCAGCAGCTCCGCGCATTCGCGCGTAAGCGCGTCGTCCGGCCCCTTCGCCAGCCGCAACGGCAGAATGGCCGCGCGCAAGCCCCAGGACAGCACCTTGACCGGCAGGTTGCGCAGCACCTGATCCATGCTTTTTTCGATGCTGCCGTACCCCTGCGCCATGCACC
>DALZRX010000671.1:0-2133 GCA_032015805.1 Achromobacter sp. | reverse complement strand
CCCGCCAGAACAATCTCAAGAACCTGGACCTGACCATCGCCACCGGCGAACTGGTCGTCGTCACCGGCGTTTCGGGGTCCGGCAAAAGTTCGCTGGCCTTCGACACCCTGTACGCCGAGGGCCAACGGCGTTATGTGGAAACCTTCTCGCCCTATGCGCGCCAATTCCTGGACCGCATGGACAAGCCGCAGGTGGACCGCATCGAAGGCATCCTGCCGGCCATCGCCATCGACCAGACCAATCCGGTGCGCAGCTCGCGCAGCACGGTCGGCACGATGACCGAACTGAACGACCACCTGAAGCTGCTGTTCGCGCGCGGCGCCAAGCTGTATTGCCGCGGCTGCGGCAAGCTGGTGCGGCGCGACACGCCTGAATCCGTCTACCACTCGCTTGCCGAGCGGGCGGCCAACGCCGGCGATCCGCGCCTGGTCGTGACGTTCCCGATCGCCGTGCCCGCCAACTTCACCGAAGACGAGGTGCGCGGCTTTCTCGAGCAGCAGGGCTACACCCGCGTGCATGCCGAGGAAACCGCCGTTCCTCGCGCCACCGCCCCCGCCAAGGGCGCCAAGAAGGGCAAGGCCACCAAGACCGGAAAGGCCGCCACCGAGGAACGCCGCATCCTGCACGTCATCCAGGACCGCTTCCGCTTCGCTGGCACCGAACGCGAACGCATCATGGAAGCGCTGGACACGGCGCTACGCATGGGCGCCGGCCACATCGCCGTCTACGTCATGGACGCCGAGGGCGCCAACGCGCACATCTGGAAGTACAGCGACCGCCTGCACTGCGCCGATTGCGACATCGAATACACCGACCCGCTGCCCAGCAGCTTCTCGTTCAATTCCCCGCTGGGCGCGTGCGAAGCCTGCCGCGGTTTCGGCCGCGTGATCGGCATCGACTTCGGCCTGGTCATCCCCGACGAGAAAAAGACCTTGCTGGAAGGGGCCATCAAGCCGTGGACCACGCCGTCCTACAAGGAATGCCAAGACGACCTGCAGAAGTACGCCCCCCGCGCGGGCGTGCCGCTGGGCGTGCCCTGGAAGGACATGAGCGACGAGCACAAGCGCTGGGTGCTTCACGGCACGCCCGACTGGAAGGGCGGCAACGACGCCTGGAAGCACCAGTGGTACGGCGTGCAGCGCTTCTTTGACTGGCTGGAGACCAAGGCCTACAAGATGCACGTGCGCGTGCTGCTGTCCAAATACCGCAGCTATACGCCCTGCCCCGCCTGCAATGGCGCGCGCCTGAAACCCGACGCCCTCCTCTGGCATTTGGGCAGCAAGGACGAGGCCGATGTCGTGCTGCCGCCTGAAGATGGCCGCTACAAGCGCTTCATGCCCGTCGGCACCACGTGGAGCCGGGAGCAGCTCAACGGCCTGGACGGACTGTCGCTTCATGACGTGATGCTGCTGCCCATCGAGCGCGTCCGCAAATTCTTCGACACGCTGTCGTTCTCGGGCGCGCTGGACGCCGCCACCGACCTGCTCATGACCGAAGTGCGCGCGCGCCTGAAATTCCTGTGCGATGTGGGCCTGGGCTACCTGACGCTGGACCGCCAGAGCCGCACCCTGTCGGGCGGCGAGGTACAGCGCATCAACCTGACCACCGCGCTGGGCACTTCGCTGGTGAACACGCTGTTCGTGCTGGACGAGCCCTCCATCGGCCTGCACCCGCGCGACATGCACCGCGTCGTGGAAGTCATGCATCGCCTGCGCAACGCCGGCAACACGCTGGTCGTCGTCGAACACGATCCGCAGGTCATGGTGGCCGCGGACCGCATCATCGACATCGGCCCCGGCCCGGGTGAACGGGGCGGGCGCATCGTCTTCGACGGCACGCCCGAGCAACTGCGCGCGGCTCCCTCGCTGACTGGCGACTATCTCGGCGGCCGCCTGCGCGTCGAAGCGCCGCGTCCGATGCCGGTGGCGGCCAACACGCCGCGCCTGCTGCTCGAAGGCGTCAACGCGCACAACCTGAAGAATGTCTCGGTCGAACTGCCGCTCGGCCGCCTGGTCTGCGTGACCGGTGTGTCCGGCTCGGGCAAGTCGACGCTGGTTCAGGACGTGTTGTACCCCGCGCTGCTCAAGCAGAAGGGCAAGCCGTCGGAAGCGCCGGGCGCCTTCGAGCGCCTGC
>DALZRX010000670.1:0-2136 GCA_032015805.1 Achromobacter sp. | reverse complement strand
TGGCCGGCCAGGGCGCCCAGCCCACCCGCTGGCTGGTGGTGGGCGAAGCCCCCGGCGAACAGGAAGACCGCCAGGGCCAGCCCTTCGTGGGCCGGTCCGGCCAGTTGCTGGACGCCATGCTGGCGGCCGTGGGCATGAGCCGCGAGCGCGACGTATTCATCACCAACGTCATCAAATGCCGTCCCCCCGGCAACCGCAATCCCAAGCCGGAGGAGATCGCCGCCTGCAGCCCCTACCTGATGCGGCAGATCGCGTTGCTCAAGCCCGAGCGCATCCTGGTGCTGGGCCGGTTCGCGGCGCAGACGCTCCTGGGCACCGACGCCACCATCGGCAGCCTGCGCGGCCGCGTCCATCACCTGAAGACGGACGAGGGCGTGCAGATACCGGTCGTCGTGAGCTACCACCCGGCCTACCTGCTGCGCAGCCCGTCCGAAAAGGCGCGCGCCTGGCAGGACCTGAAATTGGCCGCGCGCGAGCTATAACGGTTGGCAGGTCACAACAAAAAACCGGGCGATTGCCCGGTTTTTTGTTGGAATATCAAGCGCTTGGCGCTGGCGGCTTAGTGTGTCGAGTCCAGCGCGCGGCCGTGGCCTTCCTGGCCGATCTGGTCGTGCAGGTCGGGGTTGGCCTGCATGTTGCGCTTGCTCCAGCGCATGAACACGACCATCAGCACGGCCACCACGGTGCCGAAGATCACGATGATCACGTTGATCGGCAGTTTCAGCCACAGCAGCAGCGTGTACATCGCCACCATGAGCAGGATGTTGAGCTGTTCGTTGAAGTTCTGCACGGCGATCGAATGTCCAGCCGACAGCAGCACGTGGCCGCGGTGCTGGAGCAGGGCGTTCATCGGCACCACGAAGAAGCCGGCCAGGCCACCCGTCAGCAGCAGCAGCAGATAGACGCTCCAGGGCTGGTAGACCAGCGGCATCAGCAGCACGACCAGGCCCATGGCGGCGCCGACCGGCAGCACGGCGAGCGCGCGGCGCAGCGGAATGCGGCCGGCCAGAATCGACCCGACCACGGTGCCCAGCGCGGCCACGCCCATCAGCATCGAGGCCTTGTCGAGCTGATAGCCCAGATGGCTGCGGCCCCATTCGATGACGATGAGCTGCAGGGTGGCGCCGGCGCCCCAGAAGAGGGTGGTGACGGCCAGGGAGATCTGGCCCAGCTTGTCCCTCCACAGCACGCCGACGTAGCCCCAGAAGGTGCGCACGAGGCGAGCCGGGTTTTTCTGCTGCGGCGGATAGCGCACGTGCGTGCGGGGGATCAACAGGTTGCACAGCGCCGCCAGCAGGTAGACGAAGGCGATGACAAGGATGGCGGCCTCGGCCGGCGTGTGGACCAGCTTGCCAATGAAGGAATGGCTGAGCAGGGCGGTGGAAACCGAAGAGGAGATCAGCAGGCCGCCCAGGACCGTGCCCAGGATGATGGAGAAGACCGTCAGGCCCTCGATCCAGCTATTGCCCTTGACCAGCATGGTCGGCGGCAGCATTTCCGTCACGATGCCGTACTTGGCGGGGGAATAGGCCGCCGCGCCGATGCCCACCACGCCGTAGGCGGCGCAGACCAGCCAGGTCTGGTATTGGGGGGCAACGCCGATGCTGGCGTACGAGAACATCAGCAGACAGCCCGCGACCTTCAGGGCATTGGTCGAGAACATCACGCGGCCCTTGGGGTAGGAGTCCGCGATGGCGCCGACGAAGGCGGCCAGCACGACGTAGGCCAGCGCGAACGACCATTTCATCATCGGGGCCAGCCAGTCAGGACCGTGCAACTCCTGTATCAGGGCGATCGCTGCGATGAACAGCGCATTGTCCGCCAATGACGAGAAGGCTTGCGCAGCCATGACCAGATAGAAACCACGTTTCAAGAATGTCCCCGTTCTACGACCAGAGGCTGGCCAGTCCGCGTGAAAATTATGTGTCGTGCCAAAAAGTGTCAGGGAGTATAGCCGGAGCCTTGCGGCCAGCCATTGCGCGTTTGCCCGCGGGTTGCCCGGCGCCAACGCGTCGGAACAGACCGCCTGCGGTATCATACGACCCATATGAGAGCCGGCCCTTCTTGGGCCGGTTTGCAATCTGTGCGGCAGGTCCGTTAACGCCTTTCGTTCAACCCACCCCGTCGTCATCGTAC
>DALZRX010000669.1:0-2142 GCA_032015805.1 Achromobacter sp. | reverse complement strand
GTCGTCCGGCCTGGGCGGCGCGGCCATCACCGTGCCCGGCGATGCCGTCTTCAGCACTGCGGAAATCTTCTGGCGGCCTTCGGACTTCCTGAATTCCTCGACGCGCACCTTCGAACTGTACGGACGCCTGTCCAACACGCTGTACGACAAGGGCGGCCGGACCGCGAGCCAGACCGTGTCCGACCCGTGCGGCGGGACCGTCGACATCGACGCGGCGACCAACCAGGGCATTTCCGGCATCCCCACCACGATCGGCTCGCTGGGCATGCGCTTCACGCCGTCCACCGAAGTGGGCCTGACATTTGGCATTGAGCGCCAGTTCAACCTGGGCAGCGCCACGCGCCGCGGCACATTCAGCCCGGACCCGGCTGCCCTGCGCTGCGCACTCAACCGCGACAACCAGACCGCGCACTACCAGACCGATGCCGGCAGCGGCGGCTGGCTGGCCTACGTCACGTATGGCCTTTACGAAGGCACGACGCTGCGCATCGACCGCCCCGACTGGTTCACGATGGAAGGCTACGTCCAGGCCGGCTATTCCTGGCAGGACATGCCCGCCAAGTTCTGGCTGCGCGACAACGCGACGGGCGTGGACGGCGAGAAATCGTCGGGCCGCCTGAAGCGCGATCAGGCATTCGGCGCGGGCGAGTTGCGCGTGGGCCGCAGCTATCGCGTGGACGTGATCAGCGAACGCCTGGTGTTCTTTCCCTACGCGGTCATCGGCGCGGACTGGCTGTGGAACAAGAACCGGGTGACAGGCTTCGACATCGATGGCTCCGATTCATACCGGCTGCTGGGGGACGACGCCTCGTGGTCGATGGGCGCCGGCCCCGGTTTCAACCTGCGCTACTGGTTCCGCGAGGGCCACTACACCGCGCCCATGTCCTATCTGGACCTGACGACGCAATACCGTTTCAACATCGGCGGCGGGCAGGCCGACCGGGCCAAGGGCCTGTTCATCAACCTGACGTTGTCGTACTGAAGGCATGCAAGCCCGCCACACAAGGAGTTCATCCATGCACCACGCAACCCGTCTTCCGAAACGCGCACGGCCGGCAATGGCCCGCATGCTGGCGTCGGCCGCCGTGCTGGCGGCGTGCGCGACCACGGCGCAGGCCCAGCAAGCCTCGTCCATCGTGATCCAGGGCAAGGACAACTGGCTCTTTCCCGGTTGGGGCAGCCTGACGCAAGTGGACACGCGAGGCATCGATGCGTCCACACAACTCGTGCGCGAGACGCGCGATGCCCTGGCGGCCAAGGGTATCCAGCTTGAAGTGCTGGTGCTGCCCGACAAGACGCTCTTCTATCAAGACAAGCTGCCCGACGGCAAGACGCTCAGTGCCGACGTGAAGAAGCGCTATCAGACGATCCAGGACAAGCTCAAGCAGGCCGGCATTTCGACGATCGACGACGAGGCGGTGCTGCAGCGGGTCAAGCACAGCGGCCAGGAGGTCTTCTACCGCACCGACCAGCACTGGACGCAAGCCGCCGCCGACGCCACGGCCGACGCGCTGGCGCAGCGCATCAAGCAGGACGTGAAGACGCTGGCCGGCAAGCCGGGCTCCGGGATGCCGCTGGGCAGCGTGGTCAACGAACGCCGCTATGGCGATCTGGCCGAGCTTTTCCTCACGCCCGAGCAGCGCAAGCAGGCCGGGCGCGAGACCTTCACGGTGCGCCGCCAGGCAGAAAACCAGAGCCTGCTGGACGACACGCCGGCGCCGGTGCACGTCACCGGCCACAGCATGGTGCAGCCCTACTTCGGCTTTCCCCAAAAGCTGTCCAACGCGCTGGACCGGCCGGTTTCCGTCAACTGGAAACCCGGCAACGTGGGCCATTGGGTGATGCTGCTCGAATATCTGGAATCGCCCGCCTTCAAGCAGAACAAGCCCCAGGTGCTGGTCTGGCAGATGTTCGAGCCCACTTACGCGCAAGGACCCGAGGCCCGTGGCCTGTGGGACAACGCCTCGATCATCAGCGCCGACACGTGGCGGGCGCGCATGAAAGCGGCCGCCGGGAAGTAAGCACGTGGATACGCGGGACAAATCGCACGCCCCCGGGCGCCCGGATGCCCGGCGCTCGGACGCCGGAAGCCCGGACGCCGGAAGCCCGGATGCCAGCCACCGGCTGACCGCCTGGGTGGTC
>DALZRX010000668.1:0-2146 GCA_032015805.1 Achromobacter sp. | reverse complement strand
GGCGGTGTGCCAGGCGGCGCGGCCTTCCGTCCAGTTGGCGTGTCCGCCATCGAACAGCCGTGCGCGGCTAGCCTCGAAGTCTTGCTGCGCCAGCAGCGCCTGCGAGGCGGCCAGCAGGTCGGCCGACTGCGCCTGTGCGCTCAGGTCCAGGCGCAGTCCGGGCGCATTGATGACGCGCAGCTTCTGGCCATCCCGGGATGCCGTGCGCGTCGCGGCGATGAACTGCTGCCACGCGGGGCTGTTGGCTAACGACATAGGCGGATCAGAAAGGCAGTGTGGCGTTCGGCGCGAGCTTGCCGAGTTCGCGGCGGAAGTCGGCCTGGATGCGTGCCAGCGCCTCCTCGCTTTGTGCCTCGAAGCGCAGCACGACGACCGGCGTGGTGTTGGACGGACGCGCCAGGCCGAAGCCGTCCGCGTACTCGGCGCGCACGCCGTCGATCGTGATCACGTGCTTGGCGTCGGGGAACTGGCCTTGCTCCTGCAGCGCCTTCACCAGCGTGAAGGGCTGGCCCTCATCCATTTCCAGCTTGAGTTCCGGCGTGGATACGTCTTGCGGCAGGGCTTCGAGCGGGGCGCAGGCGTCGGCAAACCGGGACACGATCTCCAGCAGGCGGGCGCCCGTGTAGAGGCCGTCGTCAAAGCCGTACCAGCGTTCCTTGAAGAAGATGTGCCCGCTCATTTCGCCGGCCAGCGGCGCGCCGGTTTCGGCCAGTTTGGCCTTGACCAGGGAGTGGCCCGTCTTCCACATCAGGGCGGTGCCGCCGGCGGCTTCCACCGAGAGGCCGACGTGGCGGCTGCACTTCACGTCATAGATGATGGTGGCGCCGGGGTTGCGTTCCAGCACGTCGCGGGCAAAGAGGACGAGCTGGCGGTCGGGCCAGATGATCTGGCCCGATTTCGTGACCACGCCCAGGCGGTCGCCATCGCCGTCAAACGCCAGGCCAAGTTCGCAATCGGTCTCGGCGACGTGCTTGATCAGGTCCTGCAGGTTCTTGGGCTCTGCGGGATCGGGGTGATGATTGGGGAAATTGCCGTCCACGTCGCAGAACAGCTCGTCGACTTCGCAGCCGAGCGCGCGAAAGAGCTGCGGCGCGACCGCGCCGGCCACGCCGTTGCCGCAGTCGATGGCGATTTTCATGGGACGGGACAGCTTGACGCCGGAGGCGACGCGGGCAATGTAGGTCTGCGCCAGGTCGAGCTGGCGGCGCGTGCCGGGCTCAGAAGCGGGCGCCGGGGCCTCGCCGTTCATGGCCTGCGCCAACTGCTGGACGTCGTCGCCATACAGCGCGCGTCCGCCCATCATCATCTTGAAGCCGTTGTACTTGGGCGGATTGTGGCTGCCGGTGATGGCGACGCCCGATCCCGTCTGCATGATGTTCGCGGCAAAGTAGACGAGCGGCGTGGGGACCATGCCGACATCCAGCGTGTCCACGCCACCCTCGAGCATGCCTTCCTGCAAGGCGAGCGACAGCATGTCGCTGCTGAGGCGGCCATCGCGTCCGACCACCAGCGTCTGCACGCCCTGCGCGCGTGCCCGTGCGGCAAGCGCCACGCCAAGCGCGCGGGCGAAGGTTGCGTCGATCAGGTCCGGCACGGTGCCGCGAATGTCATACGCCTTGAAAACTGAGGCCGGAAATTGTGTATTGTTGCCCACGACGGTTCCTTGATGAGGGGGACAGCGCGGCGGCTGCCGGGTAATGGTATACCCGAACATCCCGGCCGCTATGGCAAGGGTCAAAGCTGGATTATCCCCCATCGGCGCGGGGGGCTTCATCCTTCAGGCGGAGTAGGGCATTTACCCGGGGCCGGCCTGCCCTGCAATGGTGCGGCAGGCGGGGCGGCGGTGCCCGTTCAGGTGCACGTCGGGGGCGGCGCGAAGGCCGTCTCCCTGGCCACCGCGCATGGCATGGAAGTTGCTCGTCATCCGAAGGTGATACGCTTGCCGTGCAAGCAGAAAGACCAGGAGGGGCCATGGGCGCCAAAGTATCCACAGTCATGTCATCGGGCGGCGCCACCAGCAGGCGGGGACCACCCACGGACTTTGCCGGGCCGCCGGCCGGGCGCGAGCGTCGGCTTGATATCCACGTGTTTGCGGCGGCAACCGGCGAACTGGCCGCCGGCCGCGCCTGGGAGCGCAGCGTCTGGC
>DALZRX010000667.1:0-2160 GCA_032015805.1 Achromobacter sp. | reverse complement strand
TGTGGCTGGTGCCGCGCCTGATGCGCACGCAGACCCCGGCCCAGCCGCGTCCCATGCCGCCGGTGTCCCCGGCCCTGCGCTGGCGAACGTTCGCCATCCTGGGCGGCTTGGCATTGGTGCTGGTGGCGGCCAATGCCGGCATCTGGGAGCGCGAGAGGTTGCTGGCCTCGGGCAAGGTCGTCATCCTGGAGCTGGTGCCGGTCGACCCGCGCTCGCTGATGCAGGGCGACTACATGGCCCTGAATTTTGCCGCCGGGCGCGAGGTGACGCGCCTGCGGCTGGGCGGCAACCAGGACGAGCTGGACGGCGTCATGGGATATGAGCCCGACGGCTACGTGATGCTGACACCGGACGCGCGCGGCGTGGCGCAGGCCGTGCGGATCCAGCCCGACGCCCATCCGCACGCCGAGACCGAAGTGCCGCTGCGCTATCGCGTGCGCGGCAATGGCGTGCGCATCGTGACCAATGCGTATTTCTTCCCGGAAGGCGAAGCGGCCCGTTATGAGGTGGCGCGCTACGGCGAGCTGCGCGTGGCCGCAGACGGGGAAGCGTTGCTGGTGCGGATGCTGGGGGCGGATCTGCAGCCGTTGTAGAACGGGCCGTCGTCCAAGGCGCGATGCTGGCTGAGGCGGGGCTTCAATCGGCCGCGCCACCTGCGCCGCAACCCGCCGCGCTCAACCAGGAAACCGCTCGGCCCAGTGCCACGTGGCTTCCTGCAGGAACGGCGCGACGCCCTTTGCGGGCAGCGGCGCAAATCCCAGCGCCGCCCAGGCGGCCTGCAAGGCCGGCAGCGGGGCGCGGGTGTCGATGGCCGGTGCGCCGTTCTGCTTGGACAGTTTCAGCCCGCTGGCGGGGTCCAGGATCAACGGCACGTGCAGGTAGCGCAGCGGCGGCAGGTCCAGCAGGCGGCCCAACACGCGCTGGCGCGCCGTGGAACTGAGCAGGTCGGCCCCGCGCACCACGTCCGTCACGCCCTGCGCGGCATCGTCCACCACGACCGCCAATTGATACGCCCACAGGCCGTCCGCCCGCCGCAGCGCAAAATCGCCCACGGCCTGCGCCACGTCCTGCTCCTGCGATCCAAGCCAGCGGTCCTCGAAGCGTTCCACGCCCGCCGGCACACGCAGCCGCCACGCGCGGGCCTGGCGCCCTGGCGGCAATCCGTGGCGGCACGTGCCCGGATAGGGTCTTTCGCCGTCGGCCCCCGGCGCCGTCTGGCCGCGCAGCGCCGAATCGGCGATTTCGCGCCGCGTGCAGCCGCAGCCATAGATGAGGCCTTGCGCGGCCAGGGTGTCGAAAGCGGCCTGGTAGGCCGCGTTGCGGTGGGACTGCCAGACGATGTCGCCGTCCCAGACGAGGCCAAGCGCCTGAAGCTGGCCCATGATGACGTCCGCCGCCCCCGGCACCGTGCGCGGCGTGTCCACGTCTTCGATGCGCAGCAGCCATTGTCCGCCTTGGGCGCGCGCGTCCAGCCAGCTTGCCAGCGCGGTCGCCAGCGAGCCCGCATGCAGCGGGCCGCTGGGACTGGGGGCGAAGCGGCCGACGTAGGTCACGGGGACGTATAAAAGACTACGCCCGCGCGGCCAGGCGCGCGGGCTGAAGGGTCAGGAGCAATGGGGCGGAAGGTGGACGCGTGCTCAATGCAGCAGGCGGCCGCCTTCTTCGTCGAGCAGCTCTTCGAGGACCAGATTGTCGATCTCGGCTTCCTGGCTCCAGAGAACCATGAGGGCGATGATCTTGATCTTGGAGAGCGGCACCGGCGTTTCCGGCGAAGCCAGACCCCGGTCGATGACGATCTCGCGCAGGGGCGCGGGCAACACGCCGGCCGATTCCAGGAAGGCGATGAAGCCGATGGACTCGGTGCCGAGCTGTTGGTATTCGTTGTCGGTATAGATCCGGGTGCCTGACGTGGGAGCCTGGGCCAGATCGACGCACCGTTCGGTGGTCTCGGCAAGGCCATACAGCCATCCGAGCGCGTCGTCGATGTCCTCGTGCTCGAAACCGGCAGCGGCAAGACGCTTGGCGAGCACATCGGCAGCAGGACAGGCCTGAGGCGTGTAGTAATTCTCGAACAGATAAACCAGGATATCGAACATATGGCGCAGTTTGTGCCTGTTTGCACAGTCGGCCCGCATATCGGCAGACCAGCAAACATGAATT
>DALZRX010000666.1:0-2181 GCA_032015805.1 Achromobacter sp. | reverse complement strand
CGCGCCCCGGGTCGACGCCGTGCCGGACGCCTTAAGAACCAACAACGCCGCATTCGACCCGCAGCACGCCCTCCCATACCACCGCGCGCCCAATTCCCGCGACCGGAACCCCGCACATTCCTCACGCCCCGGTAAACTCCCGAAAAAAACACAACACAGGAGGAGCGACATGCGCATTCTGCTGGTCGAGGACAATCTCGATCTCGGTGATGCCGTGGAGAGCAAGTTGCGATTTGCTGGCCATAGTGTGCAGTGGGTGCGTGATGGCGTTCAGGCGTTGCGGTGGGGGCTCGATGAGACCTGGGATGCGCTTGTGCTGGATATCAACTTGCCCGGCAAGGATGGGTTCACGCTTATTCGTGAGTTGCGTGCCGCGGGGCTTGAGGCGCCCGTGCTTGTCATGACCGCGCGGGCCGAGATCGAGGACAAGATCGATATGCTGGATCTTGGCGCTGATGACTACCTTGTCAAACCGTTTGACCTGCGCGAGCTTGAGGCGCGGTTGCGGGCGTTGTTGCGGCGGCCTGCGGGGCAGACCACCAGCGTTGCCCAGTTCGGCAATCTCAGCCTGGATCTGGCAAACCGGCACGTTGAATTGTCGGGCACGCCGCTCGAGCTCGGCCGGCGGGAATTCCGGTTGCTTGAGATATTGGTCGGCAAGCTTGGACAGACCGTCGCCAAGGAACGCCTGATGAATCAGATCTTCGACCTGGATGACGGCTCGCTCAATGCGCTGGAGTTGCTCATTTCGCGGCTGCGCAAGAAACTGGCGGGCGCGTCCATCGATATCGTTACCGTGCGGGGCGTCGGCTACCAGGCCCGCAGCCATGAGCATCCCTGAAAGCTTTTCCATCCGGCAGAGAGTCTTTACGCTTGGCGCGGTGTTGCTGGCCTGCGCGCTCATCGGACTGGTGTTCTTTTTGCGTGGCTATGCCCAGCGCGCCGCGGAACAGGCGTTTGACCGGCTGCTTGCCGCCTCCGCGCTGACCATCGCCGGATCGGTCCAGATCGAAGACAACGAAGTCACCGTCGAGCCGCCGGTCTCGTCGCTGGCCATGCTGTCCGGCGGAGAACGCGTGTTCTACGAAGCGCGCACCTCCAACGGGCGCCTTATCACCGGGTACGGCGATCTCGCGCCTGGACTGCCGCTCGCGCAGTCCGCCACACCCGTCTTCACCTACCTGCGGTATCACGACGAACCCATCCGCGTGGCGACCGTCGGACGGCTCGTTTCCGCCAGCCAGCATGCCGGATGGGTCACCTTGCGTGTGGCCGAAACGCTCGGGTCGCGCGAAGCGCTGGCCGGGGAAATCCTGGGGCGCAGCGTGCTGCCGCTGGTTGTCGTGTCACTGGTGGCGCTGGGGCTCTTGTGGTTTGGCGTGCAGCGCGCCTTCGCGCCGCTGGCTGTCGTCGAACGCGAATTGCGGCGGCGGGCGCCTGATGATCTGGAACCGCTCGTCAAACCCGTGCCGCGGGAAGTCCGGCGGCTCATCGAAGCGCTCAATGGGTTCATGCAGCGGCTGTCCGGCGCCATGGACACGCTCAACACGCTGGTGGCTGACGCGGCGCATCAGGTCCGCACGCCGCTCGCTTCCCTGCGCGCGCAGGCCGAGGTCGCTCTGGACGAGACCGATCCGCAGCGCCTGCACGCGCGGCTCGAGCGCATCCACATGAACGCCACGCACGCCAGCCAGCTCATCAACCAGTTGCTGATGGACGCCACCATCACCCACCGGCTTGGCAAGGGCGCCCGCGCTCTCGTCGGCGTCGCCGAAACCATCAACGAGACACGCCGCCGGATCGGGCCTCTGGAAGCGCAGCGACTGCGCATCGCCATCGCGCCTGAAGTGCGCCGCGCGCGCATCGCCGGCGACCGCGTCGCGCTGCGGGAAATGCTCCGCAACCTGGTGGACAACGCCCTGCGTTACGCGCCGGATGGGCCGGTTGAGATCCACGCCACGCCAGTTGCGGGCTATCGCGTCGCGCTCACCGTCTCGGACCGTGGACCCGGCGTGGCCGATGACGAAAAGGAATCCGTGCAGCAGCGGTTTGCACGCGGCCGGGCCGGGGAATCGCTGCCGGGGTCCGGACTTGGACTGGCGATCGTGCGCTCGGTGGCCGTCGCGCATGGCGGGTCGCTGTGGCTACTGGACCGGCCGGGCGGTGGCCTCACGGCGCGCG
>DALZRX010000665.1:0-2182 GCA_032015805.1 Achromobacter sp. | reverse complement strand
CGAGTCGCTGCGGGGAGGCGCCGCCGATGCGGCCGAGGGAGGCCGGCAGCGGGGTGGAGCCCGCGCGGCAGGGCGACTGCGGCTGCAATTGCTGGGTCAGGCGGCGCACGGCTTTCAGCACTTCTTCCGGGCTGGCCGGCTTGCGCATCAGGACGGCGCGTCCTTTGCAGGCTTCCAGGATTTCGTGTTCCGGCCGGCCGCTCAGCACCAGCACCGGCGTTTCATGCAGGTACGCATTCTCGCGCATGGCGGTCAGCAGGGCAGCGCCGTCCATGCCGGGCATGGAGAGATCGGTGATCACGAGGTCGGGACGCAGGGCGATCATCTGCTGCAGCGCGGTCAGGCCGTCCGTATGCGTCGTGACGTCATAGCCTTCGCTGCTCAGGAACTCGCTCATCAGGGCGACCAACGTCGGTTGGTCGTCCACCAAAAGGATTTTCGTCATGGTTGTTCAGTGCCGCGGACGGCGCAATTCGGTTGTCTGCGCCGCTTGTCCGGGCGGACTTGCGGTTGTCCGGGGGCGCGCGCCAGCAGGAAGCGGCACCAGGCGGAAAGCGGATCGGCAGATCGTGAAGGCGAATCCTAGGGCATGGACGCCGTAGAGTGGTGTAGTAGTTGTATCCAGAAGAAACCGCACGACCCCGCATACCTGTATAGTTCACCGCTTCGAAGGATGGCCCGGAAGCATCTCCGTCCCTATAATTCTTCGCACGCTCGCCTAGCGCAATTCGCGCGCTTTCCCTGAATTGGTAAATCGATCTCATGCTGAAGTCGCCGCAGAACGCCAGCCGCCTGACCTTTCCCCGCACCTTGTTGGCCGGATTCATCCTGGCTGCGGTGGCCACCCTGGTCATCGCCGTGGTCAACGTTCGCTCCGCGGACACCCGTGCGCGCGCCGTCCAGTCCATGGACCGCGCCACGGAGGCGCTTCGCCAGCTCAACCTGTTCAATTCGGCCCTGAAAGATGCCGAGATCGGGCAAAGGGGGTACCTGCTGACGGGCGACACTTCCTATCTGGAACCGTACGTGCGTTCCGTGCCGCTGATCGAGCAGCGGCTGGCCATCGTGCAGGAAGGCGCACAGCAGGACGGAACGCAGCGCCGCATCGTCAATGACATCGCGGGCATCACGAGGCAAAAGCTGACCGAGCTGCACAACACCGTCGAAATGCGCAAGGCCGGCGATGTCGAAGGCGCGATGGCGGTGGTGCGGACCGACTCGGGCAAGGAAGCGATGGACCGGCTGCGCGACCTGGTTGGCGACCTGTACACCATCCAGTTGGGGGTGGTCGAGCGGGAGCGCGACGCCTGGAACGAAGCCGCCACGACCTCGACCTATTATTCGTGGGGCGGCGCGATGGTGTTGCTGGGCCTGATCTTTGCCTCGGCCCTCATGAACATCCGCGAATACCGTTCCAAGGCGCGCCAGGCGTGGGTCACGACGGGCCTGTCGGGCCTGAGCCTGCGTCTGCGCGGCGACCATCGGCTGGACGAAATCGGCAGGCGCGCACTGGATTACCTGGCCGAATACCTGAATGCCAGCGTCGGCGCGGGCTATACGGTCAACGGTGACGAGCTCGAGCTGTTTGGGGGTTATGCGTTGCCGCCCGAGCGGCTGCGGCAGAAGATCTCGACGGCGCAGGGCCTGACCGGCCAGGCGGTCACCTCGCGCAAGCTGCTGCACGTGAGCAACGTGCCGGCAGGCCACCTTGAGGTCTCGTCCGCGAGCGGCCGATCCGATCCCGTCGAACTCGTGGTGGCGCCCGCCATGCAGTATGAGCGGGTGTACGCCGTGATCGAACTGGGCTTCAATCATCCGGTCAGCGAGGCCGAGCGCAGCCTGCTCGAAGGCGCGTCGGAAATGCTGGCGTCGGCGATCCGGGCCGGGATGGACCGGACGCGGCTGGAATCGCTGCTGGCGGAAACGCAGCGCCAGTCGGAAGAGCTGCAGACCCAGCAGGAAGAGCTGCGCGTCAGCAACGAAGAACTGGAACAGCAGAGCCGCATCCTGCAGGAATCGCAGGCGCGCATGGAACTTCAGCAGACCGAGCTCGAGCAGACCAACGTCAACCTGGAATCCCAGACCGAACAGTTGCTGCGCGTGCAAAGCGCGCTGACGGACAAGGCCCGCCTGCTGACGCAGGCCAGCCAGTACAAGAGCGAGTTCCTGGCCAACATGAGCC
>DALZRX010000664.1:0-2208 GCA_032015805.1 Achromobacter sp. | reverse complement strand
CGATGGCCACGGCGCCCACGTCGAGCCGCGCGAGCGCACCCTGGCGGATGTCGACGGCCAGCCGGTCCACGGCCTCGATGCCGGCCAGCGCATTGAGCACTTCGGGTATCAGGGCGCGCCCCTGGCTGGTGAGATGCAGCCGGCGGTTCTCGCGGCTGAAAAGCGCAAAGCCCAGCCGCGTCTCCATGTCGCGCAACAGGGCGCTGGCGGCGGGCTGCGTCATGTTGACCGAGGCCGCCGCAGCGGTGACGGTGTCATGCCGGTACATGGCGCGCAGCAGCAGGAGTTCTCGCCGATTGAACATATGAAATTCATATGGAAATAGTCAATTCATCTATTTGACCATATGAACTGCCGGCCGCCAGAATAGGCCAATCGCATCCTGTCTGTCGCTAGCCACACCGCCATGCCCGCCAACACCATCGTTTCCGTCACCTGCATCCCCTTGCGCCTGCCGTTCCACCACTGGAGCCCGTCGCCCCTGTTCGCCGGCCGTCCCCGCGACAAGCTGGACAGCGCGCTGGTGCGCGTGCAGACGGAAGACGGCACGGTGGCGTGGGGCGAGTCGTACTGCGTCGAGCCGCGCGCCTTGCCCGCGATCTTCGAGACGCTGATCGCACCGCTGGCATGCGGGCGCGACGCGGACGACGACACGCTGCTTCCCGGCATGCAACGCACGCTGCACAACCTGGGACGCTCCGGTCCCGTTGTGCACGCGTTGGCCGGTATGGACATCGCGCTGTGGGACCTGCGCGCCAAGCGTGCCGGCGTGCCGCTATACGCGCTGCTGGGCGGCAAGCGCCGTGAGCGGGTGCGCGTGTATGCGTCGCTGCTGCAGTATTACGGCAACGCGGAGCGCCTGGACGCCGTCACCACGCGGGCCTTGAACGAGGGCTACACCGAGATCAAGCTGCATGAGCGCACCGCCGAGGCACTGGCTGCCGTGCGCCGCAGCACGGGGCCGGGTGTGCCCATCATGGTGGACACCAACTGCGCCTGGCTGCCGGGTGAAGCCGAGGCCGCCATCGAAGCCATGCGTCCGCATGATCCGTTCTGGATCGAAGAGCCGCTCTGGCCGCCGGAAGACGACCGTGCCTTGGCCCGCCTGAAACTCGCCTGCGGCATTGCGCTGGCCGTGGGCGAGAACGCCAGCAGCGCCACCGACCTGGAACGCGTGATCGACAACGACGCGGCGCAGTACGTGCAGCCCAGTGTCATCAAGCTGGGCCTGACCGCCGCGTGGCGCATTGCGCAGAAGTGCGCGGGCACGAATGTCATTTGCGCGCCGCAGGTGGCGTTCTTCGGACCTGGCTATCTCGCCAGTCTGCACCTCATCGCCGCGCAACACGCCGAAGTGTCGCTTGAACGCCTGTACGTTGAGCTCGCGCACGTTCCCTACGGTCGCAGCGTGCCGATCGAGGGAGGGTGGGTCAACGTGCCGGACGGCCCGGGCCTGGGCGCGGATCCGGAATTGGAATTGGCCGAGGGCCGCTACAGCGCCTGACGCCGACGGCGGCACAGGCCCGCAGAGGCCGCAAAGAACATGAACCTGGAGACAAAAGACATGCATCAATCGCGCAGAGCGTTCCTGATCAAAGGCGCGGCCATGGCCGCCGGCGCCGCCGCGTTGCCGTGGCACCTTGCGGCGCGGGCCGCGCAGTACCCGGACAAGGCGGTCCGCCTGTACATCCCATACCCGCCGGGCGCGGCCACCGACACGCTGGGCCGCATGGCGGGCCAGGTGTACGCTGAGGCGCTGGGCCAGCCGTTTGTCGTGGAGAACCGCGGCGGGGGCGGCACTACGATCGGCACGCGCGCGCTGGCGGTGTCGGCGCCGGACGGCTACACCATCGGCATGGTCGATTCCACGTTCACCATCAATCCCGCACTCCTGGGCGATCGCCAGCCCTACGACGCGATCAAGGACTTCGCGCCCATTTCGCTGATGGCGACGGCGCCCTTTGTCATGGTGGTGCACCCGTCCGTGAAGGCGACGGACATCCCGTCTTTCCTAGCGCTGGCCAAGGCGCAGCCGGGCACATTGTCGTTCGGCTCGGCAGGCGTGGGCAGCGGGCCGCATCTGGCCGGCGAGCAGCTACGCCAGCAGGCGGGCGTGGACGTGCTGCACGTGCCGTACCGCGGGGGCGGCACCGTGATCACCGACCTGCTGGGCGGCCAGGTGCAGTTTGCCTTTGCCACGGTGCCCAC
>DALZRX010000663.1:0-2214 GCA_032015805.1 Achromobacter sp. | reverse complement strand
GCGGCCACCGCGGCCGACGCCTGGCCCACGCAGCCGCTCAAGGCGGTCGTGCCGTTCGGCCCGGGCTCCAGTCCCGATCAGGTGGCGCGCATCGTCAGCGAGAAGGCCGGCGCCATCCTGGGCCAGACCATCGTGGTCGAGAACAAGCCGGGCGCCAGCGGCAATATCGGCACTTTCGCCATCGCCAACGCCAAGCCGGACGGATACACCTTTGGCGTGTCGATCACCGGCCCGCTGGTGAACAACACGCTTTTGTTCGACAAGCTGCCCTATGCACCCGCCCAGGACCTGTCGCCGCTGACGCTGGCGGTGCACCAGCCCAACGTGCTGGTGGTGCCGGCCAGTGCCGGCATCGACAACATCGGCCAACTGCTGGAGGCGCTGAAAAAGAACCCGGACAAGTACAACTTCCCGTCGCCGGGCGCGGGCACGGTGTCGCACCTGGCGGTGGAACTGCTGTTGCAGCAGATCGGCGCGCGCGCCACGCATGTGCCTTACCCGTCGTCGCCGGCGGCGCTGACCTCGCTGCTGTCGGGCGACACGCAGTTTGCCGCGCTGCCGCCGATCGCAGTGATGCCCATGGTGAAGGACGGCCGGCTGAAGGCGTTGGCGGTCACGTCGTCCAAGCGTTCGGCACTGCTGCCCGATATCCCCACGCTGGCGGAGGTGGGCGTGCAGGGCATCGAGGGCTCCGCATGGATTGGCTTCGTGGTGTCGTCCAAGGCGCCGGCCGACGTGCAGAAGAAGCTGTCGGACGCGTTGATCCAGGCGATCCATGATCCCGAGGTCGCCAAGCGGCTGCGGGCGCAGTTCATGGATCCGGTGGGCGACACGCCCGCGCAATTCCGCGGCTACATGGACGACGAATTGAAGCGTTGGGAGCCCCTGATCAAGAAGCTGGGCATCAAGGGCCAATAAGGACGACGCGCGGCCGCGCCGCGCGCCGAAAGCAATAAGCAAGGAGAGTCAGATGGTCATCACCGAACCCGCCCGCCAGGTTCCGCTCTACGGCGAGTATGAGGTCGTCGTCCTGGGCGGCGGCCCGGCCGGCGTGCTGGCGGCCGCCAGCGCCGCGCGCAATGGCGCGAGCGTGCTGCTCGTGGAACGCTATGGATTCCTGGGCGGCATGGGCACCGCCGCCGGCGTGTCGAACTTCTGCGGGCTGCACGCCAACATCCACGGCGACATCCGGCAGGTGGTGCACGGCATGACCGACGACCTGCTGGACCGCATGCGCGCGATGGACGGGCTGAACGATCCCCATCTGATCCTCGGCAAGATCCATGCGCAGGCCTACGACATCTCGGCGTTCAAATGCGCGGCCGACGGGCTGGTGCAGGACAGCGGCGCGCAGATCCTGTTCCATGCGCTGGCCACGGGCGTCACGCGCGATGAACAAGGCCGCGTGCAAGCCCTGTTCCTGGAAACCAAGTCGGGCCGCTGCGCCGTCCGCGCAAAGATCTTCATCGACTGCTCCGGCGATGGGGACATCGCGCAGTGGGGTGGCCTGCCTTTTGAAAAGGGAGATGCGCAGGGACACATGCTCTACCCCACGCTGATGTTCAAGGTGGGCAACGTGGACGGCGCCCGCGCCCAGGATGCCTGGAAGACCATCCCCGCGCTGATGGACGCAGCGGCGGCCAGCGGCGAATTCACGTTTCCGCGCAAGGGCGCCATCGTGCGCCCGCAAAAACACGACTACGAATGGCGGGTCAATGTCACGCAGCTTGCCAATGCCGACGGCAGCGCGGCGGACGGCACCGACGCGGACTCCCTGTCCGCCGGCGAACTTGAAGGCCGCCGGCAGATCATGAACTACCTGGCCTTCCTGCGCGCCAAGGTGCCGGGTTTCGAACAGGCCTACGTGCTGGACATCGCGCCGCAGCTCGGCATCCGCGAGACCCGGCGCATCGTGGGCGAAGCCGTGCTGACGCAGGAAGACGTGCTGGGCTGCGCCGATTTTCCGGACAGCATCGGCGTGAACGGCTGGCCGCTGGAGATGCACACCGCCGGCGACGTGAAATGGGTATGGCCGCCGATTCCGGAATCGCGCGGCTACAACCAGCTCCCGTTTCGCATGATGGTGCCCCGGCGCGGCCCGGGCGTGGCCGACAACGTGCTGGTGGCGGGCCGCTGTGCATCGATGACGCACGAGGGCCAGTCGGCGGCGCGTGTCAGCGGCAGTTGCTTCGTCATGGGCGAGGCCGCCGGCAC
>DALZRX010000662.1:0-2226 GCA_032015805.1 Achromobacter sp. | reverse complement strand
TACAGCCCCAGCAAGGCTGGCCTGATCGCGCAGAGCCGCGCGCTGGCACGGGCCGATCCCGACCTTCGCGTCACCGTGCTGTGTCCCGGCTACGTGCAGACGGAACTGGTGGCGGGCCTGATCGCGTCCGGCCGCCTGGACCCGTCACGCGCGGTCGCCAAGATTCCACTGGGCCGGTTGGCCGATCCCGACGAGATCGCCTGCGCCCTGACGTTTGTGGCTGGCGCGCTGGCGGAGCCCTTGGCTGGTGGCCTGCTATGCGTCGACGGCGGCTCGTCGGTGTACGGCGGCAGCCAGACCTATGCGCCAAGCGCCCGCGACGCGCGCGTCTCCCTGGATACGCCCCTGTCCCTGACCGTGCGCGGGGATTGGACGCTGCCGGTCGGCGGCGTGCACGCGGGATATCCCGCGGTGCTGGATGCGACGGCGCTATCCAGTCCGCCGGGACAACGCCTGACGGCCGTGCTGCAGGCCGCGCGCCGCTTTGACTTTGACGGCCCCGCCAGCCTGACGCTGCTGCTGCCCCGTGGCGAGAACCTGGCATGGGATCACGCCGGCGACCACGCTGCGGCGCGCATGCTGATCGCCTCGCTGGCCTGCGAATGGGGACCGGCGGCGCGCCGCATCAACGCGGTGGAAGTCGCGCCGGATACGGCGCCCGCGACGCTGGCGCCACTGCTGCGCTTCGTGGCCGGCGCGCAGGCGCAATACCTGACGGGACAAGTGCTGTGCAGCCGATGACCGACCTGGACGAGATCAAGGCGCGCTTTGTCGCCGCGCGCGGCTATTGGCGTCCGTGGACGGATGCGATGTTGCGCGCCAATCCGGGGTTTCTGGCGCACTACGCCACGTACGCGGGCCATCCGGCCAGCACCGGCCCACTGACCGCGCGCATGGTCGAACTGATCTACGTCGCGCTCGACGCATCGGCCACGCATCTTTACGAAGCGGGCCTCGCGACCCATCTGCGCATGGCACGCGAGGCCGGCGCCTCGGATGCCGACGTGTTCGACGTGCTTCACCTGGTGACCATGCAGGGCCTGAGCGCGGTCCTGCGGGCCGCCGACCTGCTGCACGAGGCCGCGCCGTTACCGGCGCTGGAGGGGCAACATCCCTTGCGCGACCGCATTGCGGCGCTGTGGCCCGAACAGGCGCCCAGTCTGCTGCGGCTGGCCGCGCAGGATGCGGGCTATGTCACCGTCCTGCTCGACTTCCTGGAAGGCGGAGCACCCGCAAGCGGCCTTGCCAAGGCGGAGCGCCTGCTCGTGCGCATCGCCCTGCATGCGTGCTTCACGCAGGGCGACATGGCAACCACCCGCGCGTTGATCGGGGAAGGTCTTGCGCAGGGCCTGTCGCGCAGGGATATTTTGCAAGCCATTCAGTTGGGCGCGCATCTGGCCGTGCATGGCGCGGCGCTGGGCGCGACGGTCCATGCGCGCATGCGGGAGGCGGGCGCGTCCAGTTAGGCCGGACGCGCGGCCATCAAACGTCCAACTGGTCCAGCACCGACCAGCCGGCGCGCGCCTCGATCGCCTCGCCGGCGGCCAGGCAAAGGTCTTCGCGGAAACGCCCCGCGACCAACTGCACCCCGACCGGCACGTCATCCGCCAGGCCCACGGGCACCGACAGCCCCGGCAATCCGAGGATCGCCGTCGAGATCAACGGACTCTGGGATCGCAGCATGTCCGCCATCACATCCGCGCCTTGTTGATCAAGATCTACCGGGAACGGCAGCGCGAACGACACGGGCATCAGCAGGACGGGATACCGATCGAAGAAGCGGCCCCATTCGCGCAGGATCGTCGTGCGCATCGCCATCGCCTGGATGAAGGCGTCCTTGTCGCGCGTGGGTGCATGCGCCAGCATGCTCTGGTAGGCGTTCTGGATGGCGCGGTCGCCGGCGCGTTCGATCTCGCGCTGCATGGCGCCGGCGGCTTCGTTCATCAGCACGTCCAGCCACAGCGCGGCTGCCGCGTCGAATTGCGGCGGCGTGGCGACCTCGACGATGTAGCCCGCATCCTGCAGCCAGCTCGCGGCGCGTTGCAACGCGTTGGCCACCGCGGGATCGGCCTTGTGCTGCGCCGTGCCGGCAAAGAGCGCCACACGGCGGCTGTCGTCCGAACGCGGAAATTCCAGCGGGGCCGGCACCCACCAAGGGTCTCGCGAATCGCCGGCCGACATCGCCGCCAGGCCTAGCCGCAGATCGGCGACGGTGCGCGCCAGCGG
>DALZRX010000661.1:0-2226 GCA_032015805.1 Achromobacter sp. | reverse complement strand
TCACTTGTTGGCGGTGCCGGCGACGGCATTCTGTTCGTGCACGACCAGCGGCGTGCCGCGCAGCGCCGCAATCACGCCGCCCGGGAACGCCACGTAGCCGCCCATGCCCAGCACCACGTCGGGACGCACGTCGGACAACCGCGACCAGGCCTGCGCGAACGCGCGCAGCAAAAGGAAAGGCAGCTTGAGCAACGCGGATGCGCCCTTGCCGCGCACGCCCTGGAAGCGCAGCGGCACCAGTTCGATGCCGCGCGGCGGTACGAGGCGCCCTTCCATTTTTTCGGGGTTGCCCAGCCACAGCACGCGCCAGCCGCGCGCGCGCAGCACATCGGCCACGGCGAGACCCGGCATGATGTGGCCGCCGGTGCCGCCGGCCATGATCAGGATGGTGCGGGCGGCGGTCATACCCGTCCTCCCCGCATCATGATGCGGTTTTCCACATCGACCCGGATCAGCATTGCCAGCGCGCAAAGATTCATCACCACGCCGGAGCCGCCGTAGCTCATCAGCGGCAGCGTCAGCCCCTTGGTGGGCAGCAGTCCCAGGCACACGCCCATGTTGATGAACGACTGCACGCCGAACCACATGGCCACGCCGTGCGCGACCAGGCCTGCGAACGTGCGCTCCATGGCGATGGCCTGGCGCCCGATGTCGAAACCGCGATAGACGATGATGGCGAACAGCGTGATCACCAGCATGACGCCGGCAAAGCCGAGCTCCTCGCCCACCACTGCCATCAGGAAGTCGGTATGCGCCTCGGGCAGGTAATGCAGTTTTTCGACGCTGGCGCCCAGGCCCACGCCGAACCATTCGCCGCGGCCGAGCGCAATCAGCGAGTGCGAAAGCTGGTAGGCGCTGCCGTAGGCGTTGTCTTCGTTCCAGGGGTCCAGGTACGCGAACAGTCGCGCACGGCGCCAGGGCGACAGCCAGATCAGCATCAGGAACGTGCCCACCAGCACGGCGAGCAGGCTGCTGAAATACTTGCCATTGATGCCGCCCAGGAACAGGATGCCGATGGCAATCGCCACGATCACCATGAAGGCGCCCAGGTCGGGCTCAAGCAGCAGCAGCATGCCGACGCCCGCCAGCGCGAAGGCCATCGGCAGGAAGCCGCGCGCAAACGCCTGCATGTGCTCCTGCTTGCGCACGGTGTAGTCGGCCGCGTACAGCAACGCGGCAACCTTCATCAATTCGGACGGCTGGAAATTCAGCGGACCCAGCGGAATCCAGCGGTGCGCGCCATTGACTTCACGGCCGATCCCGGGGATCAGCACCGCAACCAGCAGCACGATTGTCACCACGAAAAGCGGCACTGCCAGCCGCTGCCAGACCCGGATCGGAATTGACAGCACGACGGCGGCGCCGACCAGACCCGCGCTCACGAACAAACCGTGGCGGATCACGAAGTAATAGCGGCCATAGGAGGCATAGCGCGGGCCGTCGGCCAGCGCGATCGACGCCGAATACACCATCAGCAGGCCGAGCAGCAGCAACGTCGACGCCGCGATGACGAGCGGCATGTCGAAGTTGCGCATGCGGGTACGGCCGGGCCGTACGGCATTGACGCTGGCGGTGAGGTCGGCGATCAGGCTCATCGTGCGGTCTCGGCGCAAGGCGCTACGAATTTCGCCATGGAAGCAGCGCTGCGGTTCATGCCACCTCCCCTCGGTCGCGGGCCAGGTCTTCGACCTCTTCCACGAACACCTGTCCGCGATGCGGATAATTGCGGAACATGTCCAGGCTGGCGCAGGCCGGCGACAGCAGCACGGCATCGCCCGGCTGGGCCAGTTCGGCCGCGCCGCGCACGGCATCGCGCAGGGTTTCGACCAGCAGGCACTTGACGCCGGTTTCCTCCAGCACGCGTCCGATCTCGGGACCGTCCAGGCCGATCAGCATCACCGCGCGCGCATGGCGCGACACCACGGGAATCAGGGGCGAAAAATCCTGCCCCTTGCCCTGGCCGCCAGCGATCAGCACGACGGGCTGCCCCAAGCCTTCCAACGCGGCCACGGTGGCGCCCACGTTGGTGCCCTTGCTGTCATTGATGTAGTCCACGCCCGCGATCGTGCGCACGAAGGCGGCGCGATGCGGCTCGCCCGCGTACTCGCGCAGCGCGCGCAGCATGGCGCCCCAGCCCAGTTCCAGGCAGCGGGCAAGCTGCAAGGCGGCCAATGCGTTCAGTGCGTTGTGGATGCCGCGGATGCGCAGTGCGTCCACGGGCATAAG
>DALZRX010000660.1:0-2227 GCA_032015805.1 Achromobacter sp. | reverse complement strand
GCCACCGGCGTGAACGCAACCTCGGCCGTGCGCGGCGCCTGCCCGGCAACGCCCACCTGCACGTCGCCCGCCAGGACCAGCCGATGCACTTCCGGTGACGTCTCGTCCAGCGCGCGGATACGGATGTCGGGATGGCTGCGCGCGTAGCGCTCCAGCAGCCGGGGCAGCCACTCATCAGCCAGCGACGGCATGACCGCCAGCGATACCGGGCCTTGGTTGCCCATGCCGAACTGCCGCGCGGCATCCAGCACGCGGTCGTGCGTGGCCAGCAACTCGCGAAACAGCGGCGCCACCGCCTGCCCCAGCGCGGTCAGTTGCGCGCGCTTGCCGGGTTCAAAGAGCGGCGCGCCAAGCTGCTGTTCCAGGTCCTGCATCGCCGCCGAGACGGCCGCCTGCGACCGGAACGTTCCCTGCGCGGCCACGCGAAAACTGGCGTGATCGGCGGCCAGCAGGAACTGGCGCAGGTGCTGGATCTTCAAAGGGGTAGGCATGGAGAAACCCACGTCAAATTCGGATTTCCTGAAATTAGCTTACGTTAATTTGGATTGTCAAAAACGCACGCCGGGTCGAACAATGGACGCGTCATTCATCCCCCAGCTTTCGGAGCAGCGCGTATGTCACTGCAAGTGCGCAAGGTAGTCAGTTACGTTGAAAAAACCCTCATCGAAGGCGGCCGCGCGGCCGAGCGTCCCCTGGTGATGATCGTGGCCGCCGCCGTGATCCGAAATCCGTGGGCGGGCCTGCCGTTCCAGGAGGATCTGCGGCCCGGCATTCTCGAGGCCGCGCCACCGCTGGGTGAACTGCTGGTTGGCGAGATCCTGCGCCAGGCGGGGTCGGCCGACAATATCGAGGCCTACGGCAAGGCCGCGATCGTGGGCACCGCCGGCGAGGTCGAACATGCGTCCGCGCTGATCCACACGCTGCGCTTCGGCAACGCCTATCGCACCGCAGTGGGCGGCACCAGCTACCTGAGTTTCACCAACATGCGCGGCGGTCCCGGCTGCGTGATTTCGGTGCCGCTGATGCACAAGCTGGACGAAGGCCTGCGCTCGCATTACCTGACGGTGCAGACCACCATCAACGACGCGCCTGCACCGGATGAGATCGTGATCGCACTGGGCGCAGCCACCTCGGGCCGACCGCATCACCGCATCGGCAACCGCTATTCCGACCTGAAGGAACTGGAACAGGAAGCGCAGGAGGCGCGCGCAAAATGAGCACGCAACAGCGGCGCACCGGCCGCGGCGAACCCCTGGTCCTGCTGCATGGCGTCGGCCTGGACCACACGCTGTGGGACGACCTCGTCCCCTTGCTGGAGCAGGACTTCGACGTGCTGCGCTATGACCTGCTGGGCCACGGCGCGGCACCCGCGCTGCGTGGCCAGGCGGACATCCAGGACTTCATCGCGCAATTGGATGCGGAACTGGACGGCGCGGGCTGGCGCCGCGCAAACGTGTTGGGCTACTCGATGGGCGGACTGATCGCGGGCGCCTACGCCGCCGCCCGGCCTGAACGCGTCAGCCGCCTGATCCTGCTGAGCACGGTGTTTCGCCGCACGGCCGAAGAGGCCGCGGCGGTGCGCACGCGCCTCGAAGCGGCAGCCACGCAAGACACCGAGGCTGCGGCCAGGGTCTCGCTGGCCCGTTGGTTCACGCCCGAGTTCCAGGCCCTGCGCCCTGAGCGCGTGGCCCAGATCGAAAAGCGCCTGCTGGACAACGACCGCCAGAGCTTTCTGTCCGCCTACGCGCTATTCGCGCAAGGGGACCCGCTGCTGGCGCAAGCCGCGCCGGACATCGCCTGTCCCGTGCTGGTCATGACGGGCGAGAACGATGTCGGCTCAAACCCGCGCATGACGCGCGAGCTGGCGCGCGCGCTGCCTCGCGCCTGCGCTCGCGTGGCGTCCGAACAGCGTCATATGCTGCCGGTGGAGGAACCCGGCACCGTGGCGGCCGCGCTGCGAAGCTTCTTTTTGGCGCATCCCGCGCTGGCGCATCCGGCACCGGCGCAGGATGCGCCAGCAAAGGCCCAACAGACGTCATCGCAACAACCGTAATCCCCCGAACCCGAAATCGTCCGCCCCGATAGAGACGATGCGCGACACCCCGCCACGACGCGGGGACGGAGACAAGACACATGGACCGCAGAACCCTCATCAAGACCCTGGCGGCACTCTCGCTGGCGCCGCTGGGCGCCGCCACCACCCGTTTGGCCGCCGCGCGCGAAGCGC
>DALZRX010000659.1:0-2235 GCA_032015805.1 Achromobacter sp. | reverse complement strand
ACGCCGACGCCCCGCTGCGCATCACCCTGTCACCCGTGCTGCACCGCCAAAAGCCGGCGGATGCTCGCGGAGCGCTGGCGGAAGAGCCACTGGCGAACGCCGTGCAAGACCTGCTGCAACGCGCGGGCGTCGCGGCCGACAGCGTCGTCCACGTCATCAGCGATGCCGACCACCGGGGCAGCCGCCCGCTGGAACCCATCAACGTCGCATCACAGTTATTCAGTCACCTGGACGCCGGCAAGGACTGCCAGTCGGTTGGCGTCGCCTGTGGACATACCGGCGTGGCCGCATCGCTGCTGACGCTGGCCGTGGCCGCAGAAGCCTGCCTTCAAGTTGAGCAACCCGTGCTGACCCTGACCCTGCAAGACCCCGTATTGCG
Organism: Achromobacter sp.; assembly: GCA_032015805.1. Classification (GTDB taxonomy): domain Bacteria; phylum Pseudomonadota; class Gammaproteobacteria; order Burkholderiales; family Burkholderiaceae_B; genus Achromobacter. Next base: position 1,856 of record DALZRX010000659.1, on the reverse strand, counting down.
CTCGGCGGCGCTGGTTTCCGTGCCCGCCGCCAGCGCTACCGCCTGACCCCAAAACAACAGCGAAAACCATGCGTAGCCCTTCAGGATTGCTTTCTCGATTTTCCAGCGCCATGAGCGACTTCCGCTACTGGAGTTCGCGCGTGTTCGCCAATCCGCGCACATTCATGGTCATCGGCCTGATTGCGCTGATCGTGTTCCTGTTCCTGTTTGCCGACACCATGCAGATCGCCATGGTGTGGGCCGGCGCGCTGCTGGGCGTGCTGCTGTTCCTGTGGCTGTGCACCTACCTGTGGCGCCGCCGCCGGACGCGGCGCGCCAACCAGAAGCTGGGCGACATGCTGGAACAGCAGGTGCAGACCGGCGCCGCCGCCAGCCCCGCCGCCAACCGCAGCGAAATCGACGCACTGCGCACGCGGCTGACCCAGGCCGTGCGGACCATCAAGACTTCGAAGATCGGCCAGGCCTCCGGCAATGAAGCGCTGTATGAGCTGCCCTGGTACATCGTCATCGGCAACCCTGCCGCCGGCAAGAGCAGCGCCATCATCAACTCCGGCCTGCAGTTCCCCTTTGCCGACAAGAACGGCGCGGCTGTGCGCGGGGTGGGCGGCACGCGCAACTGCGACTGGTTCTTTACCACGGAAGGCATCCTGCTGGACACGGCGGGCCGTTACGCGGTGCATGAAGAAGACCGCAACGAATGGATGAGCTTTCTGGACTTGCTCAAGCGCCATCGTCCCAAAGCGCCCATCAACGGCATCATCGTGGCCGCCAGCATCAGCGAACTGACCGACTCCGGTCCCGAGTTCGCGATCAACCTGGCCAAGAACCTGCGCCAGCGCGTCCAGGAGCTGACCGACCGGCTGGAAGTGTTTGCGCCGGTGTATGTGATTTTCACCAAGGCCGACCTGATTGCCGGCTTTTCGGAGTTCTTCGCCGACGCCGACGCGCGCGAGCGCGATCGCGTCTGGGGCGCCACGCTGCCGTATGGCGCCGATGAAAGCCGCGACGTGCTGACGCTGTTCGACGAGCGCTTCGACGAGCTGTATGAAGGGCTGAAGGAAATGGGCACGGCGCAGATGTCGCTGCGCCGCAGCGCCGCCCTGCCCCCGGGCCTGTTGACGTTCCCCCTGGAATTCGCGGGCATCAAGCCGGCGCTGCGCACGTTTCTGTCGACGCTGTTCGAGACCAACCCGTTTCAGTACAAGCCCGTGTTCCGGGGCTTTTACTTCACCAGCGCGCTGCAGGAAGGTGCATCGCGCAGCACGTCGACCGACAAGCTGGCCGAACGCTTCATGCTCCGCCCCGCCACGCGCGAACCGGTGCGCAGCGTCAATTCGCACAACGGCTTCTTCCTGCGTGACCTGTTCTCCAGCGTGATCTTCTCGGACAAGAAGCTGGTGCGCCAGCACGCCAGCCCGAACAAGGTCCGCATGCGGTACCTGACCTTCTTCGGCCTGGTGCTGGCATTGGGCCTGGTGCTGGGCGGATGGAGCTGGTCTTACCTGGGCAACCGGCAACTGGCCACCAATGTGCAGGCGGATCTGGACAAGGTCGTGCGCCTGCAAAGCGAACGCACGGATCTGCAAAGCCGCCTGGAAGCGATGGAGATCCTGCAGGACCGCATCGAACAACTGGACCGCTATTCCGCCAGCCGCCCGCTTTCGCTGGGCCTGGGGCTGTACCAGGGCGATGTGCTCAGGCAACGCCTGTTGGCCGAGTACTACAACGGCCTGCGCCAATTCATGCTGGCGCCCGTCAAGGCCAGCCTGGAGGATTATCTGGGCCGTGTGGATGTGTCGCAGGCGGCCGCTTCCGGCGTGCGCCCGGCCACCCCGCCGGCGCAGGCGCAGCCCGTG
>DALZRX010000658.1:0-2236 GCA_032015805.1 Achromobacter sp. | reverse complement strand
AGCGCCTCGGTCGTGCCCGCGGCCGGCGTGCGGCCCGTGGCCTTGGGGGTCGGCCTGCTGGTGTATCTGGACCCGCTCAAGAAACGCCACTTCCTGGACCTGTGGCGCGCGGCGATCTTCCCGCCGCGCTGACCCCGCGAACCCCGCCTAGCGCAGCGCCACACTCATGCCGCCGTCAGCCATCACCACCGCGCCCACGATGTAGCTGGCCTTCTCCGACGCCAGGAATGCGATGACCTCCGCGATCTCGCGCGGCTCCGCCGCCCGCCGGATGGGCGCGTTCCTGCCGTGCTCGGCCAGGAACTTCGGCCCGTCGGCATGGATATGGTTGGTGATGTTGGTGACCACATCTCCCGATCCGACGGCGTTGACGCGGATGCCGTGCTCGATGGCTTCCAGCGACAGCGCGCGCGTCAACTGCGCCAGCGCGCCCTTGGACGCGGCATACGCCGCAATGGTGGGAAACGCCTGGTAGCAGGCATACGAGCCCACGTTGACGATCGCGCCGCGGCCCGCCGGCACCATCGCGCGCATGGCCTCGCGCGAGAACAGGAAAGCGCCGGTGGCATTCACGGCCAGGATGCCGTTCCAGTCTTCCAGCGTCATGTCGATCACCGGCTTGTTGATGATGATGCCGGCGTTGTTCACCAGGATGTCCAGCCTGCCGTAGCGATCCTTCGCGGTATTGACGGCCCGTTCGGCGCTCTCTTCCCGAGCGATGTCGGCCACCACGGGCTCGACGCCGGGCCGCGCCAGCTTGCGCACCGCCTCGTCCCGGTCGACCGCCACGACCCGGGCGCCCTGGGCATGCAGGAGTTCCAGGGTGGCGAGGCCGATGCCGCTGGCGGCGCCCGTCACGATGGCGGCCTGTCCGGCAAACGATTGATCAGCTTGGTTCGTTGTCGTCATGGTGTGTTCCTTTTCAATTGAGGGTTCAATGCGGGCTGGCCGTCGGACGCACCACCACTTCGCTGACGTCGACGTCGTCGGGCTGTTCGATGGCATACGCAATGGCGCGGGCGATGGCGTCCGGGTGCAGCGCCACGCGGCGAAACGCCTGCATCGCCACGCGCGCCGTGTCGTCGGTAATGGTGTCGGCCAGTTCGGATTCGACGACGCCGGGGCAGACCACGGTGACGCGGATCTTGTCGGTCTCCTGCCGCAGGCCGTCCGAGATCGCGCGCACCGCGAACTTGGTCGCGCAGTACACCGCCGCCGTCGGCGAAACGCTCAATCCGCCGATGGAGGACACGTTGATCACCTGTCCGTGCCCCTGGCGCTCCATGCCGGGCAGTACCGCGGCAATCCCGTGCAGCACGCCGCGGATGTTCACGTCGATCATGCGATCCCACTCGTCCACCTTCAGCGAGGACAATGGCGACAAGGGCATCACCCCCGCGTTGTTGACGATCACGTCCACGTGCCCGAAGGTCTCCTCGGCCCCGCGCACGAAGGCCCGCATATCCTCGGCCGACGTGACGTCCAGCGCGCGAAACGCCGCTGTACCGCCCTTTGCCCGAATCTCTTGCACCAGTGTTTCCAGCCGGTCAGTGCGGCGTGCTCCCACGTACACGCGGTGGCCCTGCGCGGCCAAGAGGCGCGCGGCGGCCTCGCCGATCCCGCTGCTGGCGCCGGTGATCAGCACCACTTTGGATTGCTTGTCTTGCGTCGAAATCATGGTCTTTCTCCAAGTCGTTTCCGTGATTGAAATGCTACGGAGAACCCCTGGCGGCGCGAATACCCGCCCCTATCGCACCCTTGCCCATTCCTATCTCTGACGGTGCCCCCGGCGGCGCGGACCGGTAGAATTCCTGGCACCGGAACCGAATCACGGATGCCCATGACGCTGCCTTCCAGTCCCCTGTCGCGCGAGATGACCGCCCTGATCGAGCGCCTGGCGCCCAATGAGGGCTACAGCCTGTCGGCGCTGGACGGCGTGCGCTTCATGCGCTCGGACCGGCCCCTCGGCCGCACGCCGGTGCTGTACGAACCCGGCATCGTCATCGTCTGCCAGGGCCGCAAGCTTGGCTTCCTGGGCGACGAGGTCTATGTCTACGACGCGCAGCATTACCTGGTGTTGTCCGTGCCGCTGCCTTTTTCCACTGAAACGCAGGCAAGCGCGGAGGAACCCATGCTTGCCGTTTCCATACGGCTGGACCTCACCACCGTGGCGGACCTCGTGGTGGCGATCGACACGCGCTCGGGCGCGCGCGGCGACGACGCGCCTCGCGGCGAC
>DALZRX010000657.1:0-2244 GCA_032015805.1 Achromobacter sp. | reverse complement strand
GGATGCGCGGCCCGCTCCTGGAGTCGTATATGTTTTGCAATCCGATCCGGCGCGCCGCCGGCCTGCTGGTGGCCTGTTCGGCCGCCGCCTTCGCCGCCACGCCGGCCCTGGCCGCCTGGCCCGACAAGCCGATCACCTTCGTCGCTCCGTTCAGTCCGGGCGGCGCCAATGACCTCGTCGCCCGCATCATCGCCAAGGCCGTCGGCAAGACGCTGGACCAGCCCGTCATCGTGGAGAACCGTCCGGGCGCGGGTGGCGTCGTGGGCGCCGCCCACGTGGCCCGCAGCGACGCGGACGGCTACACCTACCTGGTTGGCAGCAACGGCACGGTCACCAACAGCCTGATCCGCGCCGACCAGCCGTACAAGGATGCGGAACTGACGCCGGTCGCGCTGCTGTCGATCACGCCGTCGGTCATCGTCGCCAGCGCCTCGAACCCCGCCAAGGACCTGAAGGAATTCGTGCAGCGCGCGCAGCAACGCAAGACGGACCGCATCACCTTTTCCACCGCAGGCAACGGCAGCACGCCGCACTTCGTGGCCCAGATGGCCAAGGACGCGACCGGCCTGCCGATCGAGCCCATTGCCTACAAGAGCGGCTCGGAAGGCGTGACCGCCGTCATCGGCAACCAGGTCGATGCGACGTCCGAAGCAAGCATCGTGACGCTCCCGCTGGTCCAGAGCGGCAAACTCAAGGCGCTGGCGACAACGTGGGACAAGCGCATGGCGAGCGCGCCGGACATCCCGACGACCGCCGAGGAAGGCTTCCCCGGCATCCGTATCGGACACTGGGCCGGCCTTTTTGCCCCAACCGGCACGCCGGCCGAAGTGTTGGACAAGATGAACGCCGCGGTCGATGAAGCGTTGAACACGCGCGAGGTGCAGGATGCCCTGCGCCAGAGCAGCATCGAATCGGGCGGCGGGTCGCGGGCAAGCTTCGTCGAATTCGCCGCCAACGAGCGCGAACGGCTTGGAAAAGTGGTGAAAAGCGGCAACATGCAGACGCAGTAACCGCTTTTGGCGGCGTAAACGGAAACGCAGCGGGCCGGATCCGTCCCCTGCTTTTTCCGTTTGCGCTTCCCAGGAAAGTATGTTTGACTAGCACCCTATGGCCGCTTACCGCACCCCCCTCGCGATTGCCACCGGACGCTCCGCCGCTCCGGTTGCCGGCCTGCGCGCTCAAGTCTCCCTCGTCGCGCTATCGCTATTGCTACCGATCGGTTGCCGGGCCTAGTGTCCCCGTGGTAGCTCGGCAGCCACGTTTGCCACACGCGATTTTTCCCTTTTAGCTCTGAATCCTGCCGGACTATCACCGGCAAACCCTGGCACAAGACCGCCATCCGGTTGCGATGCCGTCGAGCGCAACGAGCGCCGGGATTCACAAGAAACCGATCGAGGTGTAGTGATGATGCTTGCCAACCCCGCCACCAAATACGTCCCCTTCGCGCCCTTTGCCCGCGATTTCTCCGAACGCACCTGGCCCAGCCGCCGCATCACGAAGGCGCCGATCTGGATGAGCACGGACCTGCGCGACGGCAACCAGGCGCTGATCGAGCCCATGAGCGTGGAACGCAAGGTCCGCTTCTTCGAGCAGCTCGTGAAGATCGGCTTCAAGGAAATCGAAGTGGGTTTTCCGTCTGCATCGCAGACCGACTTTGACTTCGTGCGCAAGCTCATCGACGAAAAGCGCATTCCCGGCGACGTGACCATCATCGTGCTGACCCAGTCGCGCGAAGACCTGATCAGCCGCACCGTGGAAGCCGCCGCGGGCGCCAAGCAGGCCATCGTCCACATGTACAACGCCTGCGCGCCGGCCTTCCGCAAGGTCGTGTTCAACATGTCCAAGGACGAGATCAAGAACATCGCCACGACCGGCACGCGTCTCATCAAGCACTACACGTCGCAGCGCCCCGAAACCAAGTGGGGCTACGAATACTCGCCCGAAGTCTTCAGCACGACCGAACCCGAATTCGCATTGGAAGTCTCGGACGCCGTCGCTGATGTCTGGCAGCCGACGCCCGAAAACAAGATGGTGTTGAACCTGCCTGCCACCATCGAGGCCACCTCGCCCAACCTGTACGCCGACCAGATCGAGTGGATGCACAACAACCTGGCTCGCCGCGACAGCATCGTGCTCAGCGTCCATCCGCACAACGACCGCGGCACCGCCGTCGCCGCCGCTGAATTTGCGGTGATGGCCGGCGCCGACCGCATCGAAGGCTGCCTGTTCGGCAGCGGCGAGCGC
>DALZRX010000656.1:0-2262 GCA_032015805.1 Achromobacter sp. | reverse complement strand
TTGTGCGCGCGGATGCCGTGACGCGCGGCGTGCCGCGCGCCATGCTGCCCGCCGATGCGCGCACCCTCCGCCTCGCGATACACCAGGGCTCCGAGGACGGGCAGGCGCTCAGTTTCCAGGGCCTGGCCAACTTCAAGGCGGCGCAGGGCGGCTTCGGCGGCGCCGCTACGCTCAATGGCGGCAGCTCCGTGGTCGAGATCCTGGCGGCGGGACAGGCGCCCACCGCCGGCTTTACCGGCGCTTCCGTGGCGGCGGACGCGCTGACGGCGTTGGGCGCCAGCCGCCTGGTGATCGGGGCCTTGCCGGTGGTGTATTACGGGCAGGGGGGGCGATTCTACACATTCCAGGGCCCCGGGAGCGAAACGGTGCTGCGCGCCGGCGCGCAACTGGCGGCGCCGGAAGTGCTGATCTCGTCGCGCAACATCGAGATCGAGGCGGGCGCCGGCATTTCCACCCTTGGCCGTGGCGCACCGTCGGTGGACTCGGCCAGCGGCTATGCCTTCCAGCCTGGACAATCCTCCCTGCTGGCCGTGTCGAACGGCCGCCTGGACGTGCTGGCGCCCGATGCGCTGGCGTCGGGTGGCATCCGTATTGGCACCTGCGCGGCGCAGCCGTGCGCAGGGGTGACGCGCCTGTATTCCGAAGGCACGATCGCCGCCGCCACCAATGGCACGTTCGATCTGGGCGAACAGGTGCGTTACGGCACCCGCAACCTGACGCTGGCCGTCGGCGCGGTCAACGTGGGCACGGCCGATGCGCTGGCCCAGGCAGCCGCAAGCGGGCTGTTGCCCAGCGGCTTGACGTTGAACCAGGACATCCTGGGCCGCCTGTTGCGTGGCGACACCAGCGTTGGCGCGCCCGCGCTGGAAGTCCTGGCCCTGACTGCGCGCGATGCCATGAATTTCTACGGCACGGTCGCGCTGGACACCCGGGATCCGGTCACCGGCAAGTACAGCCTGGCCACACTGGCGCTGGGCACGCCCGCAATTTACGGATACGGCGAGGCCGGCGACGAGGCCAGCATCCGCACGCAGAATCTGATCTGGAGCGGGGCGACGCAGGCGCCCGGAGCGGTGGTCGCGGGCGGCGCAGGCTCGGGGAAGGGCACGCTGCGCGTGGATGCCGAACGCATTGTGTTCGGCTACAGCCAGGGCGCCCAGCCCAATGGCACCGACGACAATGGCCGCCTGGCGTTGGGTTTTGCCAATGTGAACCTGAACGCCACCGACCGCATCACGTCGAATCATCGCGGCAGCCTTGCCGTATACGAGTCGCAGAGTGCATACGTTACCGGCAGCGGCTACACGTATGCAGGCGGCAACCTGAACTTGAACACGCCCTTGCTGACCGGCGAGGCCGGTTCCATCAACCGCATTACGGCCGGCGGAGAGTTGCGCGTGTCGGCAGCGGCCGGCGCGCCGGCGGCGGCTGTGCAGGATCTGGGTGCGGAATTGAGCCTGACCGGGTCGAACGTGCGGATCGACGGCAGGATCGCGTTGCCCAGCGGCAAACTCACGCTTAGCGGCCGCGACGGCGTGGTGCTGACGGGCGCGTCGGTCATCGACGTTGCGGGCCGCGCCGTCGCATTCAACGATGTGATGCGCTATAGCTGGGGCGGTGATGTCATCCTGGAAAGCAGCCTGGGCGACATTCGCCAGGAAGCCGGGTCTCTGATCGATCTTTCCGCGCAGGAAAACAACGCGGGCCAACTGCGGGCCGACGCGCTGTCGGCATCGGCGGGACTGGTTGATCTGCAGGGCCGCATTGTCGGCACGGCCTCCGGCCGCTACGACGCGGGCGGCGCCCTGGTGCCGTACCGCGCGGGCAGCATCGACGTCCGTGCCCAGCACCTGGGAGCCGCCGGTTCGCTGACCACGGATTTCGATGCCCTCAACCAGCGGTTGAACGACGGCAACGTGACCGGCGCGCGCAGCTTCCAGATCAAGCAAGGCAGCCTGACCATTGGCAATACGCTTCGCGCCAACGACATCAATCTGTCGATCGATGGCGGGGGCCTGACCGTGGCCGGGCTGGTGGACGCCAGCGGCGAACGGGTAGGCAGGATCCGTCTGGCGGCGCGCGATGGCCTGACCCTGGCCGCGACCTCCGTGCTGGATGCGCACGGCACGGTGCTGCGCGTGGACAGCTACGGCAAGATCATCGACGCGCCCAACCGCGCCGTGGTCGAACTGAATTCAGGGCGTGGCGTGCTGACGCTGGCCGGCGGCGCGCGCATCGACCTGCGTCACGGCACGTCGGCGA
>DALZRX010000655.1:0-2263 GCA_032015805.1 Achromobacter sp. | reverse complement strand
TGCTGCGCGGGCGACGGCGCCCGCGCGGTGCGGGCTGCGCGGCGCTTATGTCCGGTCCGCCACCGCCCCGCGTCCCGAAAATGGTGTCCATTTCGTGAACACGATCAGATTGCCCAGCATCACCAGCGCCAACCCCACGAGCGCATGGGGCGTCCAGCGGTAGCCTTCGACGAAGGTCGAGATGCTCAGTGCGACCACGGGAAACAGCACCGTACAGTAGGCGGCCCGCGCGGGACCCATGCGGCCGACCAGCGTCAGGTACGCGGTGAAGCCGACGATAGACCCCGCGACGGCCAAGTACAGCAGCGCGCCCACGTATGCAGGGGAAGGGTCGAAGCCAAACGGCAGTCCGGCCGCCACGCAGCCCGCCAGCAGGATCGTCGCGCCGTAAAGCATGCTGTACGCGTTGCCGGTCAACGGCCGGATGCCGGCGCGTTGCTGCAGGGACGAAAGCATGTTTCCCGTCGAAAAGCACAGCGTGCCAAGCAGCGCAAAGCCCAGGCCCAGCAACGTTTCGTGGCTGGCCTCCTGGCCCACCAGTTCGGGCCAGAACAGCAGCACCAGACCGCAGAATCCCAGCGCGCCCGCCGCCATGATGCGCGGCGCGATGCGTGTGCCGAACCAGAGCCGCGCATTGAGCGCATTCCACAGCGTCGCGGCGGAGAACACCACCGACACCAGCCCGCTCGGAATCCATTGCGTGGCCGAATAAAAGCACAGGAAGTTCAGGCAGAACAGGCACAGTCCCTGTCCGACGCACAGCCAGTGGCCGCGCCGGTCCAGTTTCTGCAATTTGCGGGTCGCCAGCAGCGCCACAAACAGCAGCAGCCCAGCCAATGCGAAGCGATAGAAGATCGACACCGGGATGGCCACCCCCCCAAGCTGCAGCTTGATGGCGATCCAGGTCGTGCCCCAGATGAGGACGGTGAGCAGATATAAGGAAAGGTTCATTGCGAAGGCGCCGGAAATCAACGCGAGGATCCAATACGGACATCGGCGGCCATGCGGATCGCCGGGCATCCAGTGTGCGCGCGGATGCCACGCCGCAATTGCCGTTTCTTGCGCTTTTGTCCGGATCGGGCGCGTCACGCGCACGCGGACGCAGTAGCATTCCTTCCCATGGGCAACACCGCTACGGCCCCCGCCGATTTCTCCGTTTTCCGCACGCTGTCGCGCTCGACCGCCACGTTGCAGCGCGCCGCGTCGCTGGGCGAGGGCATGGCCATCTCGCAATGGTCGCGCACGGCCCGTGAAACGCTGGGCTATGAAACGCCCGGCCATCACACGCTGTCGCTGTACCTGCAGGGCGGCGACAGGTCGTTTCGCGTGGGACAGGACTCGCTGCATGGCGGCGCGGGCAAATTCTGTGTGTTGCCCGCCGAGCACCATTCCCGCTGGTGCATGAACGACAACGTGCATTTCCTGCACCTGTACATCTCGCCCCAGCGGCTGGCGCGCGAAGCCGTCATGCGGCTGGACTGTGAGCCGCGGACGCTGGAACTGCGCGACCGCACCTACATCCAGGACGACTCGCTGATCGACGTCTGCCGCCGGCTGCTGGACACCGACTGGAGCCAGCCCGCCGACCGCCTGGCCGCCAGCAGCGCCGCCGAAACGGTACTGCATCACCTGCTGATGCAGGGCGTCGCACGCAAGAATCCGCAACCGGCCCGCGGCGGTCTGGCGCCCGGCGTGCGACGCCGCGTGATGGATTATGTGGACGCGCATCTGGCCAGTCCCCTGACGCTCGACGAACTCGCCAGCGTCGCCGCGCTGTCCACGTATCACTTCGCCCGCATGTTCCACGCCTCGTTCGGCGAGCCGCCGCATGCCTGGGTGCGGGGCAGGCGCCTGGCCCGCGCCACGCGCTTGCTGGCGGCCGGCAAGGGCGACCTGGCGGGCATCGCCCAGGCCAGCGGCTTTGGCAACGCCAGCCACCTCTCGCGCGTCTTTCGCGACGCCGTCGGCGTCACACCGGGCCAGTACCGCAGGGCGCGCGCCGGACACTGACAGGCGCGCATCCGCAGTCCCGCCCGGCGCACGGCGCGGTCTACAATGGCGCATCGCCCTAGCGGCCTCACTCGGCCTCATCCCGCCTGCACCGACGCGATGCCGTCCCCGACCTCTCGCGATGCCTCCTCCTTTACCGACAGCGCTGGCCCGCGCCCCTTGCGCGCGCACTGGCTGGCCGAGCTGATCCGATTGCGCGAAGCGCACTGGGGACCGCTCGAGGACGCGCAGGCGGTGCGGCAGGTGCGCCAGC
>DALZRX010000654.1:0-2281 GCA_032015805.1 Achromobacter sp. | reverse complement strand
CGCAGCTTCCGCGGACACGCTGATTGTGCTGGACGCGGGCGACGCGTCCGGCGCGTTGCTGCAACTGGCCCTGGATGCGCAAGGCCTGGCGCCGCAGGTCGCCATCCAGGTGCAGACGCATTACGTGGCATGCGCGCTGGTGGACGCGGGTTGCGGCGACGCCATCGTCGACGCCATCACCGCGCAGGCCATGCTGCGCCCGGGCATGAACCTGCGCCGCCTGGAGCCCGCCCTGCGCGTGCCGATCAGCATCATGACGCGCAACCAGGACCCGCTCTCGGCATTGCACCGCGACCTGATCGAACGCCTGCGGGCGGCGTGCGCCGCGCGGTTGGAAGGCCTGGACGCCAGCGCCTGAGACCGCATGCGGCGTGCAATGCACAACGGGCGCCCGAGGGCGCCCGTTGCTGTTTCGGCCGGAGCGGATCAGACCGCCCCGAGCAGCATCAGTCCAGCTTGATGTTCTGCTTCTTCACCACGTCCTGGGCCCAGTTGAACTGTTCCTGGATTTCCTTGGCGAACTCTTCAGGCGTGTTGCCCGACGGCGCCGAGCCTTGTTCGTCCAGCGCCTTGATGACCTTCGGGTCCTTCAGGGCCACGACGGCGGCGTCACGCAGCTTGTTCACGACATCCATCGGCGTGCCCTTGGGAGCCAGCAGGCCATACCAGACCGGCTGATTCAGCACCGGATAGCCGGCTTCCTTGAAGGTCGGCACGCCCTTGACCGCGGCGATCTGGTCGGGCCACGCGATGGCCATGGCGTTCAGCTTGCCCGCCTGGATCTGCGGCATCGACGACGGCAGGTTGTCGAACAGGATTTCGATCTGGCCGCCAACGGCATCGGCCAGCGCGGGACCCGAACCCTTGTAGGGCACGTGCACGATGTCGGTGCCCGTGGCCATCTTGAACGATTCGCCCATCAGGTGCAGCACGCCGCAGGTGCCCGAGCTGCCGTAGGAGTACTTGCCCGGATTCTTCTTCAGCTCTTCGATGAAGCCCTTGAAGTCCTTGGCGGGGAACTTGGGGTTCACGGCCACGACGTTGGCGGTGTTGGCGAAGTTGGTGACCGGTTGGAAGTCCTTGATCGGATCGTACGGCAGGTCCTTCGGACGGCAGGCGGGGTTCACGGCCATCGTGGAGACGGTGGCGATGGACAGCGTATAGCCGTCAGCCGCCGCGCGCGCGGCTTCGGCTGCGCCGATGGCGCCGCCCGCGCCGCCCTTGTTTTCAACGACCATGGGCTGGCCGAGTTCCTGGCTCATGCGCTGCGTCACAAGGCGCGCAATGATGTCCGTGGAACCGCCAGGCGCGAACGGAACGATCACGCGGATGGCCTTGCTGGGGTACTTGTCTGCGGCGTGCGCGACCGAAACGCCCAACGTGCCGGCGGCGCCGGTGGCAAGGGCGATGGCCACTGCGAGAGAGCGGACCTTATTCATAGATGTGTTTCCTCCAAGATTGCGAGCCCGTGTGTAGACGGACCGTTGTGTGTTGTGCCCGCCTGTAGGCGGACCAGCAGATAACGGTGCGGGCGCATTGCTTGTGCGCAGCGTGTCGACGCCGCATTTATAGGTTGCTTGTGGCACACGCGCCCGCCAGAATGTCGGAGAATAGCAGCAAATGCTTACACCCGCATAGCGCGCCGATCCCCCGACGGCGCCAGACAAAAAGCCGCTTCCTCATGTCTGTTGCACTCCTGGTTTTCCCCGATTTCATGCTGGTCGCGCTGGGTTGGGCGCTCCGTCACAAACTGGGTTTCTCGCGCGAATTCTTTGCCGGCACCGAACGTCTCGTCTACTTCGTGCTATTTCCCGCGCTGCTGTTCCAATCAATCCTGCGCACGCCCATTACGGCGGGCAATGCGGTGCTCCTGCTGCAGGCCAGCGCGGCCGTCATAGCCGCTGGCGTGGCGATGGCGTGGCTGGCGGGTCTGGCGCTGCGGCCGTCATCGCTGGGACTGGCCTCGTCCGCGCAATGCGGCTACCGGTTCAACACCTATATCGGCCTGGCCTTGTCGGCCAGCCTGGCGGGCGCGCAGGGCCAGACGGTGATGGCGCTGATCGTCGGCTTCGCGGTGCCCATGGCGAACGTCGCGGCGGTATATGGGCTGGCGCGGCACAGCGGCGGCAACCTGCTGCGCGAGCTGGCGCGCAATCCGCTGGTGATCTCCACGCTGCTGGGCCTGGCCTGCAACCTGGCGGAGCTGCAACTTCCCGCGGCGATCGACACGGTGCTCGCGCGGCTGGGCGCGGCGGCGATCGCGCTGGGCATCATCTGCGTG
>DALZRX010000653.1:0-2286 GCA_032015805.1 Achromobacter sp. | reverse complement strand
GCCGTCACCGCAAGTCCCCGCAAGGCCACCCCGTGACCCCGAAACCGCCGCTATCCGTTGCGATAGAGAAAGCTGTAGGCGTTGATCGCCGGCACCCCTCCCAGGTGCGCATACAGAACCTTCGAGCCGGCGGGGATCTCACCCCTGCAGATGATGTCCATCATCCCCTGCATGGATTTTCCTTCGTAGACGGGGTCCGTCATCATGCCCTCCAGGCGCGCGCACGTGCGGATGGCTTCGTTGGTTTCGGCTGAGGGCAGGCCATACGCGGGATACGCGTAGCGCGTGTCCAGCACGACGTCCTTGTCTTCAATGGGTTTGCCCAGCCCCACCAGATCTGCCGTGCGCCGCGCGATGCGAAGGATCTGCGCCCGCGTCTGGTCCGGCGTGGCCGAAGCGTCGATGCCGATGACGCGGTCGGCGCGGCCGTCAGCCGCAAAGCCCACGACCATCCCGGCCTGCGTGCTGCCGGTCACTGCGCACACGACGATGTAGTCGAACTTGAAACCCAGGTCGGCTTCCTGGCGGCGCACCTCTTCGGCAAACCCCACGTAGCCCAGGCCGCCCAGCTCGTGGTCCGATGCCCCCGCCGGAATCGCGTAGGGCTTGCCGCCACGGCGCCTCACGTCCTCAAGCGCCTCTTCCCAGCTTTGGCGAAAGCCGATGTCAAAACCCTGATCCACCAACCGCACGTCCGCGCCCATGAGGCGACTCATCATGATGTTGCCGACGCGGTCGTAGACCGCGTCCGAATAGTCCACCCAGTTTTCCTGGACCAGCACGCACGCCAGCCCCAGCTTGGCCGCCACCGCTGCGACCATGCGCGTGTGGTTGGACTGGATGCCACCGATGGTGACGAGCGTGTCGCAACCTTGTTCCAGCGCCTGCGGAATCAGGTACTCGAGCTTGCGCAGTTTGTTGCCGCCGAAGGCGAGGCCGCTGTTGCAGTCCTCGCGCTTGGCGTAGATCTCGACCTTGCCGCCCAGATGCTGCGAAAGCCGGTCGAGCTTTTCAATCGGGGTATCGCCGAACGTCAGGCGATGGCGGGGAAAACGTTGCAGATCCATGGTGGCTCCTGGTGATTCCGGTCGGCCCGCGCTTCTGGGCAGGGCTCGCAAAAATCATAGGAACGGTGGTGGGGAGCGGTCAATTGCGTATTTTTTAAATCCGATGAATCAAAACTTCATTTACTTTGTTTTGTGGAATTATTATTTCCAAAATAAAAATCCGTTCGAAATTTAATTTTCAGGGACGCATCTGATGACCGCTGTTTTCACGCTCGACCGGATCGACCGCCAGATCCTGCGCATCCTGCAGGACGATGCCCAGATCACCAACCTGGACTTGAGCGCGCGCGTGCACCTCAGCCCCGCCGCCTGCCTGCGGCGCGTCGAGCGGCTGAAAAGCGAAGGTGTCATCCGCAAGACGGTCGCCTTGCTTGAACCGGCCGACGTGGACATGGCCACGCTCGTCATTGTTGGCGTGGTGCTGGACCGCTCCACGCCCGATTCATTCACCGACTTCGAAGCAGCGGCGAAGGGCATCAGCGGCTGTCTCGAATGTCACCTTGTGGCGGGCGAGTTCGACTACTTCCTGATGCTTCGCATCCGCGACCTGGAACGCTTCAACAAGCTGCATGCGGGCGAGATCATCAAGCTGCCGGGTGTACGCCAAATTCGTACTTTCTTCGTGCTCAAGGAGATCATGTCGACCACCGCGCTGCCTGTTTGACGCGGCGTAAACGCAACACTCGCCTTTCATGCTATTCAAAATGACGCGCTGCGGCATTTTGGATTGACGGATTTTGGTGGCGCGTAGACGACGCAATGGAAGGTGTTGAACGGACATTCCGTGGCCGCATGACAGCATTCCGAAAGGGCTTTTGCGTCACAGAAATGCAGGAAGACGCCCGTAAACTCAAAGGGTTATACTTCCAGACCATAGGCTTTCAAGGCTTGTACGCGCCTTCTGCCCCTGCTATCCGCCTAACGGGAAGCCCGTGTCGCGGAAGGTTTTCCTGCATCGTCTCGAGTGAAGCACTCGTATAGGTGAAGCGATATGTCTTCGGAAATAGAATCTCTATCCACGTCTTATCTGTTTGGGGGTAATGCCCCATATGTCGAGGAGCTTTACGAAGCCTACCTCGATAATCCCGGTTCGGTACCTGACAACTGGCGCGAGTATTTCGACCAATTGCAGCACGCTCCCGCGACCGACGGCCAGGAATCCACTCGCGACCAGGCCCACGCTCCCATCGTCGAATCGTTCGCCCAGCGCGCCAAGGCC
>DALZRX010000652.1:0-2295 GCA_032015805.1 Achromobacter sp. | reverse complement strand
CGCGCGGCGGGCGCCTGAAAGGCCGGACACGCAGCGTCGTCCGCGCGAGCTCACGCCGCAACACTATGACTGCCTGATTGTCGGGGCGGGCTACGCAGGCAGCGTGCTGGCCGAGCGCCTGGCGCGCGGCAGCGGCAAACGGGTCATGGTGGTGGACCGGCGTCCGCACATCGCGGGCAATGCGTACGACTTCTACAACGAGGCGGGGTTGCTCGTGCACCGCTACGGGCCTCACATCTTCCACACGAACTCGGACAAGGTGCTGCAATACCTGTCGCGGTTCACGGAATGGCGTCCTTACGAGCACCGGGTCCTGGCCCGCACGGACGGCATGCTGGTGCCAATGCCGATCAACCTTACGACCCTGGAACGGCTGAACGGGCGCAGCTTCACGCCCGCCGAAGCCGAGCAGTTCCTGCAGACGGTGGCAGAACCGGCGGCGATCGTGTCCAGCGCCGAGGACTTCGTCGTCTCGCAGGTCGGGCGCGACCTCTATGAAAAGTTCTTTCGTGGCTACACGCGCAAGCAATGGGGACTGGACCCCTCGCAGCTCGACCGGTCGGTCGCGGCGCGCGTGCCCACGCGGCTGTCGCGGGACGACCGCTACTTCAGCGACCGCCACCAGTGCATGCCGCTGATGGGCTACACGCACATGTTCGAGCGCATGCTGGACCATCCCAACATCTCGCTCGCGCTCGGCATGGACTTCGAAGAAGCGAAGTCGGCCTTCAGCTACGACGAACTGGTCTACACCGGCCCCATCGACGAGTACTTCGGCTACTGCTTCGGCCCGCTTCCGTACCGGTCGCTCAAGTTCCGCCACGAAACGCTGGACGAGGAATGGCACCAACCCGTCGGCGTCGTCAACTACCCGGCCGAAGACATTCCGTACACGCGCATCACCGAGTACAAGCACCTGACCGGCCAGCGCCATCCCAAGACGGCGGTGACCTACGAGTATCCCAGCGGGCAGGGCGATCCTTACTACCCCGTGCCCCGGCCCGAAAATGCCGCGCTGTTCCGGCGGTATCAGGAACTGGCCGATGCGTGCGAAGGGGTGCATTTCGTCGGCCGTCTGGCGACCTACCGCTACTACAACATGGACCAGGTCGTGGCGCAGGCCCTCAGCACGTATGACGAGATGGCAAGCCGGGAGGCGGAACCGCGCAGCGCGCTTGTGGCGGAGTGAATCGGCGCATGGGTTTTCAGAGCTTTCTGCAGGCGGGCTTCGAATGCTCGTGCCACCGGTTTCCCGACGGCCGTCAGCTCGACCTGCTCGAGTCGACGGGCCACGCGAAATGGGCCGCGCAGGATTACGCCGCGATCGCCGCCCTGGGCCTGCGGACCGCACGGGACGGCGTGCGGTGGCATCTCGTCTGCCCCGCCGCCAACGCGTACGACTGGTCCCCGCTTCTGCCCTTGCTGCGCGCGGCGCGCGACAGCCGGGTGGAGGTGATCTGGGATCTGTGCCACTACGGCTGGCCGTCATGGCTGGACATCTGGTCGGCCGCCTTTCCCGAGGCGTTCGCCCGATATGCGGCCGCCACGGCTCGCCTGATTGCAAAAGAGACCGATACGCCGCGCTGGTATTGCCCGATCAATGAAATCTCGTACTGGAGCTGGGCCGGCGGCGAAATGGCGCATTTCTGGCCGTGCACGGTGGGACGCGGGCTCGAACTGAAGCGGCAGCTCGCGCGTGCGGCGATCCAGGCCAGCGATGCGATCCTGGAGGCGGATCCGGACGCCCACCTCGTCTGCGCGGAACCGCTGATCGCGATCCAGCCCGCGCAGCCCGGCGACTTCCATGAAGCGGCGGCAGCCAGCGAGGCGCAATTCGAGGCGCTCGACATGCTTTGCGGCCGGACGCATGCCGACCTGGGCGGCGATGAACGCTATGTGGACGTCATCGGGCTGAACTACTACCCGCACAACCAGTGGCTGCATCGCGGGTCGCCGCTGCCCTGGAACGACGCACGCTACACGCCGCTGGGCCAATTGCTGCAGGGCTGCGCCCACCGCTACGGCAAACCGCTACTCATTGCAGAGACCGGCGCCGAAGGCGTGGCGCGCACGCGCTGGATGCGCTATGTCGCCGGGCAGGTGGCGCTGGCCCGGGCGCGCGGCGTCGACGTGACCGGGATCTGCCTGTATCCCGTCACGGATTACCCCGGTTGGGGGGACGACCGCCACTGTCCGACCGGGCTACTGAGCGCTCCCGACTCGGACGGGCGGCGCAGCGTCTACGCCCCACTGGAAATCGAACTGCGCGCGCAGGCCGCGCAGGCGGGCGGCGGC
>DALZRX010000651.1:0-2298 GCA_032015805.1 Achromobacter sp. | reverse complement strand
CCCAGCGTCCAGGTCGGCCCGGGCGGGCGCGGGCGCAAGCGGCGGCACCGCCGCGATCAACGCGCGGGTGTAGGGATGGCGCGGATGTTCCAGCACCTGGCGGGCCGTGCCGCTTTCCACCAATTCGCCTCGCTGCATGACCGCCACGCGATCGGCAATCTCGGCCACGACGCCAAAGTCGTGCGTGATGAACAGGACCGCCGTGCCCTTGCGGCGCTGCAGGTCGTGGATCAGGTGCAGGATCTGCGCCTGCGTCGTGACATCCAGCGCCGTCGTCGGTTCATCCGCAATCAGCAGCGCCGGTTCCAGCGCCAGGGCCATGGCGATCATCGCGCGCTGCCGCTGCCCGCCGGACAGTTCGTGCGGATAGGCGCCCAGCGCTTGAGCGGGATCGGGCAGCCGGACGGAATCCAACAGTTCCAGGGTGCGGCGCCGTATCTCCGCACGCGATAGCCGGGTGTGCGTGCGAAACACCTCGCTGATCTGGTCCCCGATGGTGCGCAGCGGGTTGAGCGCGGTCATGGGTTCCTGGAAGATCATGCCGATGCGCTGGCCGCGCAGGCGGCGCAACGCCTCGGGCGCCAGCTTCAACAGGTCCTCTCCTTCCCACAGCACCCGTCCGGCGCTGGCGTGCACGCCCTGCGGCAGCAGTCCGAGGATCGTGCCCGCGGTCAAGGACTTGCCCGACCCGCTTTCGCCGACGACGCAGACGATCTCACCCGCGTTGACTGACAGCGACAAGTCCGCCAGCGCGTGCGGCCGGTCGGCGCCGGGCGGCAGGTCCACGGTAAGGTTTTCGATGCGTAGCAATTCGGTCATGATCGTTTTCAGCCTGGGCAAGCTGCGGATCTTAGGCTTGCGCTCCCGGGCATGAGAAATGCCGATTTCTCATTTGCTCATGCGTCCCTCCGTTCTCTCCTCGCCCCCCAAGCGACTACGCACACGTTTGGTTACTTGTCAGGCACGCCGCTTGCTCCGTCCGTCGGATCGCATTCGCCGGAGTTTTCATGCCCGCTTCGCATTCCCTCGACACCACGACGCTGACGGTGCTGACGGTCAATACCCACAAGGGCTTCACCAGTTTCAACCGCCGCTTCATGCTGCATGACCTGCGTGAAGCGCTTCGTACCGCCTCGCCGGACGTGGTCTTTCTTCAGGAGGTCCTGGGCGAACATCAGACGCACGCCGGGCGCCACGACTCTTGGCCGGAACAGTCGCAGTACGAGTTCCTTGCGGATACCCTTTGGACGGAATTCGCCTACGGGCGCAACGCCGTCTATCCCGAGGGCCACCATGGCAACGCCATCCTGTCGCGTTACCCGATCGAAAGCCACGAGAACCACGACGTGAGCGTCGACGGCCACGAGGGCCGGGGGTTGCTGCATTGCGTGCTGCGGCCGCCCGACCTCCCTTCCCCCGTGCATGCGATCTGCGTGCACCTCGGGCTGCTGGAGCGACACCGCGGCGAGCAGCTTCGCCGGCTGTGCGAGCTGGTTTCCAGCGGCGTGCCGGCCGACGCGCCATTGCTCATTGCGGGCGACTTCAACGACTGGCGGTTGCGCGCCGACGCGATGATGCGCGACTGCGGCACCCGCGAAGTGTTTACGTCGCGGCTGGGCCGCCCCGCCCGGACGTTTCCGGCGCGCTGGCCGCTGCTGCGGCTGGACCGCATCTACGTGCGCAACGTGCGCGACTGGAAGCCCGTGCCGCTGGCGTCCCGCGTGTGGTCGCGGCTTTCAGATCATGTGCCAATTTGCGCGGAGATTGCGTTATGAACCTCGGCTGGCGCGAAAACAACCGCTACACCCTGCTGGAAAATGGCACGGAGTACTTTCCTGCCGTCGTCGAGGCGATCGACGCGGCGCAAAGCGAGGTGCTGGTGGAAACCTTCATCCTGTTCGACGACGTGGTTGGCCAGGACCTCCAGCAGGCGCTCATCCGCGCGGCTAACCGTGGCGACAGCGTCGACCTGCTGGTCGACGGCTATGGGTCCGACGAACTGAGCGAGGCCTTCATCGGCGCCATGACGGAGGCCGGCGTACGCTTTCACGTATTCGATCCGCGCCCGCGCTTCCTGGGCGTGCGCACGAACGTGTTCCGGCGCATGCACCGCAAGATCGTGGCGGTGGACCGGTCGCGGTCTTTCATTGGCGGCATCAACTTTTCGGCGGACCACCTGCCTGAATACGGGCCGGAAGCGAAGCAGGACTATGCCGTGCTGGTGGAAGGCCCATTGGCAGCCGACATCGCCGACTATGCGCGGGCCGCGCTGGGCGACAGCAAGCGGCGGCTGCGGCG
>DALZRX010000650.1:545-2301 GCA_032015805.1 Achromobacter sp. | reverse complement strand
CATGGCGGCCGGGTGGGCCAGCGCGTTGATGAAGGCCGAGAACGGCTTCTTCAGCGTGATCTTGACGGTCATCGGGTCGACCACTTCGGTCTTTTCGATGACGCTGAACTGGATGTAGCGCGACAGGCGGTTGGCCGGATTGGCCGGACGATCGAAGTTGATCTTGACCGCTTCAGCGTTGAAGTCCGTGCCGTCATGGAACTTCACGCCGGGACGCAGCTTGAACGTGTAGACCAGGCCGTCTTCGCTGACCGTGTAGTCGGTCGCCAGCACCTTCTGGACCTTCAGGTCCTTGTCGAATTCGAACAGGCCTTCGTAGTAGGCCTTGCCGGCCGCCTGGTTCAGGGTGCTGTTGGTGTTGTAGGGATCAAGCGTTTCCAGCGCGATGGAAACGGCAAACGTCACGTCCTTGGCGGCATGGGCCATCGGCGCGGTGAGCACGCCGAAGGCCAGCGCGGCAGCGGCCATCAGCTTGGTGGGGCGCAGAACTTTCATCATTGCAACTCCTGGTTCCAAAAAAGGTCAACTACTGAGTCAATACGCGCCGCCGACGGGATGGCGGGCTACAAAATGATCCGTACCGACCTGCACCAGCGGCTGCACCACCGGTTCGTCGTTCAGTTTGCGGATCGGGCTGGGAATTTCATCGGACAGCAAGGTGCGCTTCATGTGGCGGCGCGCCGGATCGGCGATCGGCACGGCCGACATCAGCTTCCGGGTGTAGGGATGCTGCGGGTTCTCGAAGATCGCGCGGCGCGGGCCGATCTCGACGATCTGACCCAGGTACATCACCGCCACACGGTGGCTGACGCGTTCGACCACGGCCATGTCGTGCGAGATGAACAGGAACGAAATGCCCATGTCGCGTTGCAGGTCGATCAGCAGGTTCACGATCTGCGCCTGGATCGACACGTCCAGCGCCGACACGGATTCGTCCGCGATCACGACCTTGGGGTTCAAGGCCAGGGCGCGTGCAATGCAGATGCGCTGGCGCTGGCCGCCCGAGAATTCGTGCGGGTAGCGTTGCGCCATTTCAGCCGGCAGGCCCACGCGCTCGAGCAGTTCGGCAACGCGGCGTTCGGCATCCTTGCCCTTGGCCACGCCGTGGACCAGCAGCGGCTCCATGATGGAGAAGCCCACGGTCACGCGCGGATCCAGCGAGGCGAACGGGTCCTGGAATACGAACTGGATGTCGCGGCGCAGCGATTGCAGTTCACTGTTCTTCAGGCGCACGATGTCGCGGCCGCCGAAGCGGATCTCGCCACCCTGGCTTTCGACCAGACGCAGCAGCGAGCGGCCGGTCGTGGACTTGCCGCAGCCGGATTCGCCGACCAGCGACAGGGTCTCGCCGGGGTACAGGTCAAAGCTGACCTTTTCCACGGCGTGCACACGGCGCTGCACGCGGCTCATGATGCCGCCGCGCAGATCGAAGCGCGTCACCAGGTTGCGCACGCTCAGGATCGGATCACGCTTGGCGGCGGGCACTTCCTGCGTGCTCGCGGCGCCGGGTTCAGCCACGGGCTGGACCTGGCCTTCCACCTGCAGCAGCGGGAAGCGCGCGGGCAGGTCCGTGCCCTGCATGGCGCCCAACTTCGGCACGGCCGACAGCAGCGCCTTGGTGTAGCTGTGCTGGGGCGCGGCGAAAACTTGGTCCGACGGGCCTTCCTCGACCTTGTCGCCGCGGAACATGACCAGCACGCGATCGGCCACTTCGGCCACCACGCCCATGTCGTGGGTGATGAACACCACGCCCATG
>DALZRX010000650.1:0-535 GCA_032015805.1 Achromobacter sp. | reverse complement strand
GCAGGCCAGCGCCATGGCGATCATGACGCGCTGGCGCATGCCGCCCGACAACTGATGGGGGTAGCGGTCCAGCACCGACTTCGCTTCGGGAATGCGCACCTGTTCCAGCATGCGCAGGGCTTCCGCGCGCGCCGAGGCCCCGTCCATGCCCTGGTGTTCGCGGATCGATTCGGCGATCTGGTCGCCGGCCGTGAACACCGGGTTCAAGGAGGTCATCGGCTCCTGGAAAATCATCGCCATGTCAGCGCCGCGCACGTCGCGCATGACACGCTGGCTGGAATTGGCCAGGTCGATCACGGAACCGTTGCGCCGGCGCAAGGCCATGCGACCTTGGGCGATGCGGCCGCCGCCATGTTCCACCAGACGCATCAGCGCCAGCGACGTCACCGACTTGCCCGAACCCGATTCGCCCACGATGGCCAGGGTCTCGCCCCGGTCCACATGGAACGACAGATTGCGCACGGCTTCGACCGTGCGCTCGGAACCCACGAAGCGCACCGTCAGGTCGTCGACCTGGACCACGCGGTTATCCGGC
>DALZRX010000649.1:0-2308 GCA_032015805.1 Achromobacter sp. | reverse complement strand
TCGACGTGGCCGTCGTGCTGCTGGCCGCCATGGCGGGCGGCGCGGCGGCGCTGTGGAGCACACCGGGCCGCGGCACGCTGGACGGGCTGGCCTCATTGTTCCTGCAGGCGTTCGTCGCGGTGGAGATCGTCAAGGTGCTGATCCGCACCGTGTTCGCGGTGCGCCATCCGCATCTGCGCCTGTTGCCCATGTCGGACGAGCTGGCCAAATACTGGAATGCCTGGCTGGTGCGCATCGTGGCGGCCGCGGGTTACGGCACACTGGTGATCGGTCCCGTCATGGCCGCGGCGTTGTCTCCCGCGCTGGGGCGGCTGACCACCATGTTGATCATGCTGGCGGTATATATCTACGCCGTGCGCGTCATCTGGCATAACCGCCAGGCCGTTCGCGAACGCCTGGACCGCCGCGCAGCGGGGGCGGCCACGTTCATGGGGTCGCGCCTGCGGCTGCTGTCGCGCATCTGGCATGTGCTGGGCATTGTCTACTTCACGATCCTGCTGGTGGTCAGCCAGATCGACCCGACCGACGCGCTGCCTTTCATGGCCCGCGCCACGGCGCAGACCTTGCTGGTCATCGGTGTGGGCAGCCTTCTGATCCTGCTGCTGAACGCCGTGCTGGCCAAGCCCATCCGCCTGTCGGACGACCTGCGGCGGCGGCTGCCGCTGCTGGAGGCGCGCGTCAACGCCTACGTGCCGGCCGCGCTGAAGGTGGTGGGCTGGATCATCCGCATCGTCATCGTGCTGCTGATCCTGGACGCGTGGCGGGCCTTCGACCTGTCGCGCTGGTTGGCGTCGGATGCCGGCGCCGCCGCGATCAAGGTGGTGCTGAACATCGTCATCGTGCTGCTGATCGCAATGCTGGCCTGGACCGTGATCGCCAGCATCATCGAACATCGCCTCAGCCAGAGCGAAGAGCGGGGCATGCCCAGCGCGCGCGAACGTACCCTGTTGGCGCTGTTCCGCAACGCCGCGCTGATCGTCATCGTGACGATGACGCTGATGGTGCTGCTGTCGCAGATCGGCATCGACGTCGGCCCGTTGATCGCGGGCGCCGGCGTGGTGGGCCTGGCCATCGGCTTTGGCGCGCAGAAGCTGGTGCAGGACATCATCACCGGCGTCTTCATCCAGCTTGAGAACGGGATGAACGAGAACGACGTGGTGCAGGTGGCCGGCGTTTTCGGCACGGTCGAGAAGATGACCATCCGCTCGGTCGGCATCCGCACGCTGGACGGCGGCTACCACCTGGTGCCGTTCTCGTCGGTGGACGTGGTGGCCAACCATATGCGCGACTTCTCGTACCACCTGGGCGAATACACCATCGCGCACCGAGAAAGCGTGGACGACGCGATCGAGCATCTGCGCGCCGCCTTTGCCGAGCTGATGACCGATTCGGTGCTTGGACCGGAGATTCTGGAAGACATGACGGTGGCGGGCGTCACGGCGGTCAACGACAAGGGCGTGACCATCCGCATCCTGATCAAGACGACGCCGGGCATGCAGTGGGCGGTGCAGCGCGGCTACAACCGCCTGCTCAAGAAGCACTTCGACGCCGCCGGCATCGAGCTGCCATACCCGCACACGGTGGTCTACTTCGGGCAGGACAAGCGCGGCTACGCGCCGGCGGCCAACGTGGCCTTGCAGACCGAGCGTCCGGACGAAGGCGACAACGCGCGGGCCGCGGGCCATACGCGCCGCCGCCTGAAGCCGGAAGCGAGCAACGAGGATTCGGCCGAGGTGCTGGGCAACGAACTCGAGGCCCGGGAAGAGGCCGAAGCGGACGCGGCGCGCACGGATCCGGCACGTAGCTAGAGACTGCGTGGAAACGGTTCAGCCCCACCTGACTTAGCGGGGATGGGCCGGCTGATGCGCGAGCTGGAACCGGATCTGACACCCGCGGCGTTGGAAGCCTGAATGCGCGCAAGCAAGGGGCGCGCATCCAGGGCTTGCGCGGATGGGGCGGGTCGCGGGCCTTAGCGCCCGGTCTGCACGCCTGCGGCCTTCAGGCGTTCCTCGACGACCTGGTATCCGGCACGCGTCATGTCGGTCTTGCGGATCGCCTGATCGCAGGCCTTGCGGTCGTCGGGGCAGCCGGCCTTGGCCGGCATATCGCCCGCCACGACGAAGTAGTCGATCACGAACTTGGCCACGTACTTCTTCGCGGGCTTGCCTTGCAGGAATCCGGCGATGTCGGCGCGAAAGTCCGCAACGGTCTTCTCGGCGACGGGTGTCCAGTGCTGACATTGCGAGAACGTGGCGACGCCATCGGCAAAGGCCAGCTTGGCGCAGGTCAGCATCAGGTCGTCGGCGGG
>DALZRX010000648.1:0-2312 GCA_032015805.1 Achromobacter sp. | reverse complement strand
CTGACCGCGCGGCGCACATGCACGCGCCACAGCCGTTTGGCGCCCTGGAAGGCGGCGATCTCCGGGCCGTCCAGAATCACCTCTGCCCGCCCTGTCAGTTGCAGCACGTCGCCGTGATCGAAGTCGATGAAAAGCAGGCCCGCGACGGGGTTGGCAGCCAGATTGCCCAAGGTGTTGAAGAAGCGGTTCCCGGAGAAGTCCGGAATCGTCAACACATCGCCGTCCACGCGCACGAATCCCGGCTTGCCACCCCGGTGCGAGACGTCGACCCCGCGGCCGCCGGCGCTTTCCTCCCGGTCCACATAGCTGGCGACAAAGAACGTGTCTGACGCCGCGATCAACGCGCGCGCCGTGTCGTCCAGTCCGTCGCGTTCCGGCGATGCGGCGGCAAAGCGCAATGAAGGCGAGCGCGAAAAGTAGAAGTCGCGCGACTGGATGTACTGCGGGCAATTGCCGAAGGACTGCGCCACGGCCACCTCGAAGCGCTTGCCGTCCCACGCCGCGATGCGGCCGTTCATGCGATTGCGCCGGCGCGTGTGCAGCTCGATTCCCAACAGGCCTACCGGCTTGCCCACCCCCAGCCCGGCGCGCAGCGGATCGTCCGCGTCGGGCATCGCGGCAATGCGCAGCGTGTGCGGATCGGGCGATACCGCAAAGCCGGGCTGCCCTTCCAGGATGCCGGCCCACGGGTCGCCCTGCGCGTCCACGGCGCCCGCCACCACGAACGGCAATTGCGCGAAGAATTCGCGATGCTGGTCGGGCATGTAGTCGCGGATCACCTTACGGCCAACCAGATCCATGCGCGCGGCGACGCCAGCATGTTCCTGCAATTGCAGTTCACCCGGATGCCAAGGCGACGGCACGATATTTTCTGAGGGATTCATGGCATTTTCCTTGTGGGCGTGCACCCGCGTTCACGCGGCCAGCAGGCCCACGGACGACGATTCCATGGGAACGAAACGCGGCAGGTTCTCGACGCGCGTCAGCCACGCGCGGATCCGCGGATAGGCCGCCAGCGACACGTTGCCTTCGGGCGCGTGCGCCACGTAGGCGTAGCAGGCCACATCGGCGATCGTCGGCGCGTTGCCCGCCAGGTAGTCGCGCTGGGTGAGCTCTCCTTCCATGACGCCGAGCAAGGCGTGCGCGCGCGCCAGCGTGGCGTCGACGTCCAGCGGCACGCCGAACAGCGTCACCAGCCGCGCCGACGCCGGTCCCCCGGCAAGCGGTCCGGACGCCACGGACAGCCAGCGCTGCACGGCGGCGGCGCCGGCGGGATCCTCGGGCAGCCACGCCTCGCCGCCATGGCGTTTGGCCAGGTACACCAGGATGGCGGTCGAGTCGGCGACTACGACGCCGTTGTCGTCAATGACCGGCACCTGGCCAAACGCATTGAGCACCAGGAATTCGGGAAGCTTCTGTTCACGCAGCCGCAGATCCACGTCAATGCGTTCATGCGGCACCTCCAGCAACGACAGCATCAGCGCCACGCGATGCGCGTGGCCCGAAAGCGGGAAGCTGTAGAACTTGAGGGGGGTCGCCTGCGCCGGGGCGGCTTGCGCGGGGTTGGCTTGCATCGTGGAACTCCCAAGTGGATTCGAGACACCATCTTGGGACACCCGGCGAAAATCGTGAACGGCCGACGCCGGCAAGACACTCTTGCCGGAAATGAAATAAACGCGTCAGGCTGGCAGCGCCGCCAGATCGCGGCGCAGGGCATCCACGCAGAAATCCACGAAGCTGCGCACCTTGGCGGAGCTTTTCCGCCCTTCCGGGTACACCACATGAACGGGGACGGGCGGCATCTCGAAATCGCGCAACACCACCTGCAAGGCCCCGTTGGCCAGGTGCGCCGCCACCTGGTAGGACATTACCTGCGTCAGACCCCAACCCTCGCGGGCGGCCGCCACCGCCGCCTGGAATGACGTCACGGTCAATTGCGACTGCATGTTCAACCGAAGGTTCTGGCCCGCTTGCGTGAAGCGCCACTGCGGCCCGCGGCCCTCCATCGCCGCGGTGATGGTGCAAAAGCGTTGCAGCGCCTCGGGGTCGGCAGGCTCGCCATGGTCGCGCAGAAAGGCGGGCGCGGCGCACACGACGCGGCGCACGTGGCCCACCGGCACCGCCGTCAACGACGAATCCGGCAGCGCGCCGATCCGGACGGCGACGTCGATGTCCTCGTCCACCAGGTTCACCACGCGGTCCACCAGCAGCGCGCGCACCGACACCTGGCGATGCCCGCGCAGATAACCCAGGACCGCCGGCATCACATGCAGCTCCCCGAACAGCGCGGGCGCCGTGATGGCAAGCGCGCC
>DALZRX010000647.1:0-2313 GCA_032015805.1 Achromobacter sp. | reverse complement strand
TGGCCACCTGCACCACCAGGTCGTAGTATTCGCGCGGCCGCAGGCGCGGCAGCATCGTCATCTGGGCGCGCGATTCGATCTGGAATACGCCGATGGTGTCGGCATCGCAGATCATGTCGTAGGTCGGGGTGTCGCCTTCGGGTATGTCCTGCAGGGTGAGCGGTTGGCCGCGGCGCTGGCTGGCCAGTTCGAGCGTGCGGCGCAGGGCCGACAGCATGCCAAGCGCCAGCACGTCCACTTTCAGCAGTTTCAGGGCGTCCAGATCGTCCTTGTCCCATTGCACGACGCTGCGGTCTTCCATGGCGGCGTTCTCGATGGGCACCAGGCGCGAGAGCTTGCCGCGCGAGATCACGAAACCGCCGGGATGCTGCGACAGATGGCGCGGAAAGCCCATCATGGTCTGCGCCAGCGACGCCCATTGGCGCGCCACCAGGGATTCGGGGTCCAGGCCGCAGGCGCCCAGCGTGCGCAGCATTTCCTTCTTGCCGTCCCACCATTGGTGGGCACGGGCCACGGCATCGATGACGCCCGGATCCACGCCCAACGCGCGCCCCGTATCGCGCAGCACGCTGCGCGGCCGGTAGGAGATGACCACGGCCGTCAGGGCGGCGCGGTCACGGCCATATTTGCCGTAGATGTACTGGATGACTTCTTCGCGGCGCTGGTGCTCGAAGTCCACGTCGATGTCGGGCGGTTCGTTGCGTTCCTTGCTGATGAAGCGTTCGAACAGGTTGTTGCCGCGCTGCGGATCGACCGCGGTGATGCCCAGGCAATAGCACACGGCGGAGTTGGCCGCCGAGCCCCGGCCCTGGCACAGGATGCCGGCGTTGCGGGCGAACTGCACGATGTCGTAGACGGTCAGGAAATAGGCCTCGTAGTTGAGGTCTGCGATGAGTTCCAGTTCCTTGTCGATCTGCGCCGCCACGCCGTCGGGAACGCCCTGGGGAAAGCGCCGGGCGGCCCCGGCCAGCGTTTCCTGGCGCAGGTAGCTGGCCGGCGTGTGACCGGGCGGCACGATCTCGTCGGGATATTCGTAATGCAGCTCGTCCAGCGAAAACGTGCAACGGCGCGCCACCGCCAGGGTCTGCGCCAGCGCGTCAGGCGGGTACAGGCTGGCCAGCCGCATGCGGCTGCGCAGGTGCTGCTCGGCATTGCCGGACAGTTCGTAGCCGCATTGCGACACCTGGCGGCGGGTGCGGATGCCCGTCAGCGTGTCGTGCAGCGGCTTGCGCGAGCGGACATGCATCTGGACCTGCCCGACCGCCACCATGGGCAGTTGCGCGGCGTGGGCCGCGTGTTCGACGGCGGCGCGGTGCAGGTCGTCGCGCGACTGGTGCAAAAGGTTCAGCCCCACCCAGGCGCGGCCCGGAAAGACGCGCGCCAGCCAGCGCGCCTGATCGGCCATGCGGTCGGCGTCGGTGCCGTAGGCAGGCGTCAGGATGGCCAGGCATTCCGGCAGGTTGCGCAGATGCGCGTAGCCGCCGGGCGGATCGGCAAGGTCTTGCGGAGAAAGCCGGTACTCGCCCTTGGGCGCGCGGGTACGGCCCAGCGTGATGAATTCCGACAGGTTGCCATAGCCTTCGCGCGTCTGCGCCAGCAGTGTGAGGCCCAGCGGCGCGGCGTCCGGCGCGGCGCGCAGCTGGAACGTGGCGCCGATGATCAGCGGCAGCTTGAGGGTCTTGGCTTCGGTGTGGGCACGCACCACGCCCGCCAGCGAGCATTCATCCGTCAGGGCAAGGGCGGCGTAGCCCAGTTCGGCCGCGCGCGCGGTCAGTTCCTCGGGGTGCGAGGCGCCTTGCAGGAAAGAAAAATTGGACTGGCATTGCAGTTCGGCATAGCCGGGCAACTGGGCCAGGGCCTCGGCCGGGTCCAACGGATCGGGGGCGTCGTCGTCCATGCGCATGTCAGGCGTACAGTCCCTGCAGGAACCAGCGGGCGTCCTCGGCATCGCGCTCGCGGTAGATCCAGTAGCGCGCGCCGGCCGCGTCTTCCGCGACGAAGTAATCGCGCACGGTCAGGGAGGGGTCCCACCAGCCGCTTTCGATGCGTTCGGGACCGCGCATCAGGCGCAGCGCCTGACCGCCGTAGTGGGGCCGATGGCCGGACAGTTTGAGGGGCTGCGGGGTTTCCAGCAGCCAGAACGGGCGGTCGAGCAGGGGCGGCAGGGGTTCGGGGCGTTGGGGGGCGTCGAGCGCGTCGCCCCAGGAATTGGCAACCTCCGGACGGTGGTCGGCGGTGGGCTGGGCATGGCGCACCCGGTCGCGGCCCAGCCGCGCCACCACCTCGGGACGGATTTCGGTGCCGAAGGAGTCC
>DALZRX010000646.1:0-2313 GCA_032015805.1 Achromobacter sp. | reverse complement strand
CGGCGGCTGCCGTCCTGCCCCTGTGGTCCGCCACGCACGCGGCAGCCCCGTGGCCGACGCAGCCCATCCGCATGGTGGTGCCCTTTCCGCCGGGCGGTTCGGTGGATACGGTGGCGCGCACGCTGGGCCAGGCGCTGCAGGATGCGCTGGGCCAGCCCGTCATCATCGAGAACAAGCCTGGCGCCAGCAGCGTGCTCGGCGCCCGCTATGTCAAACAGGCGGAGCCGGACGGCTACACGCTGCTGCTCAACGCCTCGCTGCAGGTAGCCAACCCGCTGCTGCTGGACACGGTGACCTACGACGCACTCAAGGACTTCGCGCCGATCACCGAAATCGGCGCGCAGCCTCAGCTTGTGCTGGTGCGCAAGGACAGCCCCTATCAGACGCTCAAGGATCTGGTGGCGGGCGCCAAGGCCAAGCCGGGCGAGCTGACCTGGGCCATCGCCGCCTACGGCGCGGCGGGCCACCTGGCTTGCGAGCTGGTCAACGAGCAGGCCGGCGTGAAGATGGAGGTGATTCCCTATCGCGGCGGCGGGCCGGCGCTGGTCGACCTGATGGGCGGTCAGGTCACGGCGATGACAGAGCCCATGGCGTCGGCCTACCCCCATGTCAAGGACGGCAAGCTTCGGGCACTGGCGGTCACCAGCAGCCAGCGCGTTTCGGCCATTCCCGACATTCCCACTGTGGCCGAGGCGGGCTATGCCGGTTTCGACATGCCGAGCTGGTACGGGATCTGGGCGCCCGCGGGCACGCCGCAGGCCGTCCTTGACAAGGTCTACGCCGCGACGCGGCAAGCCTTGCAGAACCCGGCGGTCAAGGCGAAGTTCGAAGCCCTGTCCTTCATTCCGGTGGGTTCCAGCCCGCAGGAGTTCGCCGCGTTCCAGGCCAACGAATACAAGACCTACGAGAAAGTCATCAAGGCCATCAAGGCCCGCGGCGCCAACGCAGCGCCCCGCACCTGAATTACAAGGAGACATCGCATGAAGCAGAACCAATCGGAGATCCTGGGGTTCATCGGACTCGGCGTCATGGGCGGACCCATGTGTGCCAACCTGTTGAATAAAGGCGGCCGCAAGGTCGTGGCGTATGACTCGGCGCAGGGCGCGGCCAGCGAGGCGCAATCGCATGGCGCGGAGTTGGCTGCCGGCGTGGCGCAGGTGGCCGAGCAGGCGGACATCGTGTTCCTGTCGCTGCCTTCCATCGACCAGGTCGAATCGGTGTGCGAGACCATCCTGACGGCGGCCAGCCGGCCGTCCCTGGTCGTCGACATGAGCACCAGCAACGTCTCGCGGACCCGCGCGCTGGCCGAGCGGCTGAAGGCAGCAGGCATCGCCTTCGTCGATGCGCCCGTCGCCCGCACCAAGCAGGCGGCCGTCGACGGCAAGCTGTTCATCAGCGTGGGCGGCGCCGAACAGGACTTTGCGCGGGTCGCTCCTTATCTGCGCTGCATGGGCAGCGACGTGCTGCATTGTGGCGAGGTGGGCAACGGCCAGATCGTCAAGATCCTGAACAACTACATGGTGTTCATGACGGTCAACGCGCTGTCCGAGGCCATCACCATCGGCCGCCACGCCGGCATGGACGCTGAAAAGCTCCTTTCCCTGTTGTCGCAGGGATCCGCCGACAGCTTTGTGCTGCGCAACCATGGCATGAAATCGCTGGCCAAGGACGACTTTCCGGAAAAGACCTTCCCCATGACCTACGCCATCAAGGACTGCTCGCTGGCGCTCGACCTGGCCAGGGAAGGCGGCTTCAGCCCGCGCATCGGCGCGTACGCGCACGACATGATGTGCCGGGCGCGGGATGCGGGCTTTGCGCAGAACTACCACCCCGCCGTCATCAAGCTGATTGACGGCCGCGTCAAGGCCGACCTGCCCGAGCGGGTATGAACCGCCCACAGCCGGATGAGGCGGCCTCGCCCGCAGGCGCCACGCGGATTCTGGCCGATTTCGCCAGCGGTCTTCAGTACGACGCGATTCCGCAGGCGGTCATCGGCCGGATGAAGACCAGCCTCATCGACAGCATCGGCTGCTGCCTGTTCGGCATCTCGCTGCCCTGGACGCGCCACGTGCTCGCCATGGCGCGGGAGGACGGCTGCCTGCCCGCGGCAGCCATCTTCGGCACGGGCGAGCGCACCAGCCCGGGCAATGCGGCGCTGGTCAATGCCACGGCCGGGCACGCCTTCGAGCTGGACGACATCCACAAGGAATCCATTGTCCATCCCGGCTCGTTGGCGCTCCCGGCCATCGCCGCGCTGGCTGTCCAGGCGGGGCGGCGGTCCGGGCGCGACTGGCTGGCCGCGCTGACGGCGGG
>DALZRX010000645.1:0-2325 GCA_032015805.1 Achromobacter sp. | reverse complement strand
AGGCGTGGGCACGGCAAGCGGTGCCGTCTGCCTGCGCGCGTCGCGCCGGCCGGCGATGCGGCCCGGCGAGGTGCCTCCGGCGCTGGTCAGCTCTTCGATGTAGCGCGCAAAATCGCCGTTCTTGGGCTCGGCATCTATGGCCATGAGGCTCTCCGGGTCAATTGCCCCGCCGCGCGCGCACCGGTTGGCGGCGCTTGCGCACCATGGCGAGGAGAAGCCCGCATCCTAGCAAAACCGAAAGCCCCGCGCCGATCATCATCGCGATCTGTTGCGCATTCTGGGCCGCGCCCAGGCTGCGCGCGGTGATATAGCCGGGCGCCAGCATGAGCGGCATCCAGAGCACCGCCGACAGCACGTTGGCCAACTGGAAGCGGCCGTGCGCCATGCCCATCACGCCCGCGACGGTGGGGATGGTGGAGCGGATGGGTCCCAGGAACCGGCCGATCAGCACCGACGCGAAGCCGTACTTGTAGAAGAACAGCCGCGCCCGGGCCACGCCGGTGCGCTGCTGCTTGAGCGGCCAGCGACGCAGCACGCCTGGTCCCGCCCACCGGCCCAGGTAGTACGAGAGCGCGTCGCCCACGATGGCGCCGGCGATGCCCCAGACGATGACGCCCCAGGGGGCGAGCGTTCCGGAGCCGATCAGGCCGCCGGTGAGCAGCATCAGTGCGGTGGCGGGGATGAACAAGCCCAGGAGTACCATGGACTCGCCCAACGTAAGCAGGAAGGTGATCGGTCCGGCCCAAGCCTGGTTGGCTTCGATGAACTGGCCGATCTGGGTAATGTATTCGTCCATGAATGCAAAGTTGAAAATTAGCTGAACGCAATCGGGTATGTTAACGCCTGCGCGGCCGGCCGTAGCGCGGCTAGGCCATTTGGCTGAACGCTCGACGTTGGAGAAACATGGATTCAGTTACACAAGCGGTGCTGGGCGCCGGCATTCAGGGCGCCATGCTGGGGCGCGTGCAGGGCCGGCGCGCCCTGATCTATGGCGCGGCGCTCGCCACCGTGCCGGATCTGGACGTGTTGATGAGCTACCCCGATCCGGTGTCGCTCATGACCTATCACCGCGGTTTTTCGCATTCCGTCTTCATGCTGACCGGCCTGGCGATGCTGCTGGCGTGGTTGATACGCAAGTACTGGCCCAATGCGCCCTACAGCGGGCGCCGGCTGTTCCTGACGATGTGGCTGGTGCTGGTGACGCACCCCATCCTGGATGCGTTTACCGTCTATGGCACCCAGTTGTTCTGGCCGCTTACGCTGACGCCGGAAAGCTGGTCGGCCGTGTTCATCATCGATCCCATGTACACGGTGCCGCTGCTGCTGGGTGTCGTCTTCGCCATCATTGTCGGCATGACGCGAACCGCCCGCCGGGTGCTGGTGGGCGTGCTGGTGTTCAGCACCGCGTACCTCGGCTTCGGGCTTGCCGGGCGCATGGCCGCCGAGCACCGCGTGCGGGACGCCATGCAGGAGCAGGGCATTGCCGTCGCTCAATTGCGGGCGATTCCAATGCCGTTCAACACGCTGGTATGGCGGGTGATAGCCAAGACGGACGACGGAAACTACTACGAGTCGGTCAGCAGCCTGTTCGACCGCGGTCAGCCGGAATGGGTGCGCCTGCCGCTCAACCTGGAGGCGGGGCGCATCCTGGCGGACGTGCCGCTGCACGCACGCCTGCGCTGGTTCACGGACGACTGGTTGCGGTATGACGTGATCGGCGACGCCTTGGTGGTGTCTGACCTGCGTATGGGAATGGCTGGGCATTACACCTTCCGCTTCAAGATGGCCGAGCGGGCGCTGGACGGGGCATGGAACGCGGTTACGCCGTCCGTCTGGCCGACCGACCGCGGCGGGTGGAACGAGTTCAAGCTGGTGCTCGGACGCATCCTCCACGCCCAACCGCCGCTGCCGCTGGCCGAGTGGTCGGCGCTGTCAACCAAGTAGCGCCATACCGGCCCCCTATCGCGATGAGAGCCCCCGCCGCTGCGGGGGCTTTTTTCTTGCCCGCCGCGTATTGACCTGTTTCCATCGCTTGCATTATTCTTGTTCTCTAATAAGGAACTTATGTTCCGTTTTATGGAACTACCATGAGTATTCTTGACGGCGTTCAACGCGTGCTGTCGCTGTACGCAGAGGGTGCGGCCGAATTGAGCTTCACCGAAGTGGCGGCGCGCCTGGCCATGCCCAAGAGCACGGCTTCGCGCCTGCTCAACCAGATGCAGAACTACGGCCTGCTTGATCAGGACGCGGCCACGCGCCGTTACCGCGCGGGCGCGTTGCTGGGGCAGGCCGTGCGCGCCGGCATGGCCGCCACGCCGTTGGACG
>DALZRX010000644.1:0-2342 GCA_032015805.1 Achromobacter sp. | reverse complement strand
CACTGACCTATTCCGCGGCCGCCACTTCCGTCACGACCTCGCGCGGCCACGCCTGGAGGGATTCGAGGTCCAGGAACGTGAAGTAGCCTTCATTCCAGCCTTCGGTATCGATGTGATACACGTTGCCGAGCGCCAGCGGCGACGGAACCGGCGTGTGCCCCGCCACCACGGCGCGCACGCCCAGGATGCCCGTCCGGTCCATCTGCCGCAGGCGGTCGCGCGACCACTGGCATGCCGCGCTGGTGCGCTTGTAGCGGTCCTGCAACGCGGACTCCAGCCTCGGCCAGAACAGCACCGGGCAATCCGCATGGAGCAGCCCCACCGCGCCCGCCGACGTGTCCACCTCGATGGCGATGGGTAGCCGGGTGAACGCCTCGGCAAACACCTGCTGCCGCTCGGCTGGCAGATCCAGGAACCAGCCGCCGCCGTAGCCGCGCCAGTTCATCACATCCACCTGGCCGGTGCGCACGTGGCGAATGGCATAGTCCTCGTGGTTGCCCTGCACGGCGTGGAACCAGGGCTTTGCCAGCCAGTCCAGCGCGGCCTCGCTTTCCGGGCCGCGGTCGACCAGGTCGCCCACGGAAAACAGCCGGTCGCGCAAGGGGTCGAACCCCAATTGGTCAAGCGCCTGCTGCAGGCGCGAAAAATGTCCATGCACATCGCCCACCGCGAAATCGCGGCCGGACTCGTTGCGCGGAACCTTGAGAAAACGCTGCTCCATGATGATTCTGGTGTGCTGCAAGGAAAAATCCGACCGTTCTTTTTAACCCGCTTTGCTCTGTCCCCACGGCAAGCCTAGCTGCGCGAAGGGTCAAATAGCGTTACGAGAATCGCTCTTGTTCGTGATAATGTTTTCTCCATTCCCGTTATGCCCTTAAAAGGGGCGGCGCCAGCCGCTGCCCCGCCGTCGCCATGACCGCCGCGTCCACCATCAAAACCTGGTACCTGGTCCACAAATGGACCAGCCTGATCTGCACGATCTTTTTGCTCATCATCTGTCTTACCGGTCTGCCGCTGGTGTTCCACCACGAGATCGAGCATTGGCTGGATGACGCCAAGCCGCTGTCGGAGGTGCCGGCCAGCACGCCCCCCGCAAACCTCGACAAGCTCGTGGCCAGCGCCCGCGCCATGTATCCCGACGAAGTCGTGGACTATCTGTCCTTCGACCCCGACGAGCCCCAGGTCTTCGTGGGCATGGCAAAAACGCCGGGCGATGGCCAGGCCTCGGGCCACGCGATCCGCATGGATGCGCGCACGGGCGACGTGCTACTCGACGGCCCGCTCTATACCGAGGACAAGTTTTCCTTCATGGGCATCATGCTGGCGCTGCACGTGGATCTCTTCGCGGGCCTGACCGGCGAGCTGTTCCTGGGCTTCATGGGGCTGCTGTTCTGTGTGGCGATCGTGTCGGGCGTCGTGCTCTACGGCCCGTTCATGAAGAAGCTGGAGTTCGGCACCGTGCGCGCCACGCGATCGACGCGCCTGAAATGGCTGGACCTGCACAATCTGCTGGGCATCGTGACGCTGGTCTGGGCGCTGGTGGTAGGCCTCACTGGCGTCATCAACGAACTGTCGACGCCGCTCTTCAGGTTGTGGCAGTCCACCGAATTGCCGCGCGTGCTGGAGCCTTACAAGGGCCAGCCCGTCCCCACGCAGTTGGCGTCCGTGCAGCTTGCCGCCGACACCGCGCGCAAGGCCATGCCAGGCAACGAGGTCTCGTTCATCTCATTTCCGGGCAACGCCTTCGGCAGTCCCCAACACTTCATCGCCTGGATGCGCGGCGACTCGCCGTTGACCTCCAAGCTGAACACGCCCGTGCTGATCGACGGCCGAACCGGCGACCTCACGACGGTGGCCCGGATGCCCTGGTACCTGACCGCGCTGGAAGTGTCGCGCCCGCTGCATTTCGGCGATTACGGCGGCCTGCCCCTCAAGATCATCTGGGCGTTGCTCGACGTGATCACCATCATTGTGCTGGTTAGCGGACTGTATCTGTGGCTGGCGCGGCGACGCGCCACCGAGGCGCTCATCAACGAACTCATCAAGAAACACCAGGCTGCCGCGACGCCGCAGAGGACACCCGCATGAGCCATTCACGCAGCAAAGGCGGCCGAGGTTTCCTGTTTGTATGGGGCGTGCCAATCCTGCTGGGCGCGCTCAGCATCTTCGGACTGCTCGCGGCCCTGCTGGGGACCGGCGCGTGGCACTGGGCCTCTTGGACCGCCCTGAGCATCCTGCTCCTGGTCATCGTGCGCTACTGGGCATTCCCGCTCAAGCACTAGCCGACGACGGCCCTGCTGATGGCGGCCTCGCCGAGGCCGGCCGCGCCGATGGCGGCCCCG
>DALZRX010000643.1:0-2342 GCA_032015805.1 Achromobacter sp. | reverse complement strand
GCGGCGATGACGCGCGCCGGGTCCAGGCGCGCCCGGACTGCGGGCGGCTCGGTGTAGCGGACGTAGTTGTCACGCAGGCGCGTCGCCCAGGCATGCCACGGCGAGGCGTCCACGGGCGCCAGTTCCACTGCCATCGTTGCGAAGGCGTCCATGCCGGATTGGATCTTCAGGGCCGGTTGGTACACGCGGCCCAGCTCCTCGGGGCTGGCCAGCACATGGATCAGCGTCTGGGTGGGCACCGGAGATTGCAGCAGGGTATAGCCGCCGGTGACCATCTCTCCCAGCCTTGCGCCCACGGCCAGGATGACGTCGGCCTGGCGCACCGCCTCGGCCAGTTCGGGGTTCACGCCGATGCCGACTTCGCCCACGTACTGCGCGTGGCGGTTGTCGAAAAGGTCCTGGCGGCGGAACGAACACGCCACGGGCAGGCCGTTCAGTTCAGCAAAGCGGGTCAGGCCACGAAGCCCCTTGTCCGTCCAGCCGGAACCGCCGACGATCATCAGGGGCCGCTGCGCGCCTTCGAGCAGCGTGCGCATGCGGGCCAGGGCATCGGGCGCCGGATAGGCTTGCGGCACCTCGATCGCGCCGCAGGACAGGGCCGGGGCCACGTCCGTCAACATGTCCTCGGGCAGCGCCAGCACGACGGGGCCGGGGCGGCCGGACGTGGCGACGGAGAACGCGCGGTTCAGGTATTCGGTGACGCGCGCGGCGCTGTCGATCTGCGCCACCCACTTCGTGAACTGGCCGAACATGCGGCGGTAGTCGATTTCCTGGAACGCCTCGCGCTCGACCATGTCGTTGCCGACCTGGCCCACCAGAACAATCATCGGGGTGGAATCCTGGAACGCGGTCTGCACGCCGATGCTGGCGTTGGTGGCGCCGGGACCGCGCGTCACCATGCAGATGCCAGGGCGGCCGGTCAGCTTGCCGTGCGCTTCGGCCATGAATGCCGCGGCGCCTTCATGCCGGCACGAGACCAGGCGGATGCGCTCGCGGTGCGCGTACAGCGCGTCCAATACGTCCAGGTAGCTTTCGCCGGGGACGCCGAAGACTGTGTCCACGCCGTGTTCCAGCAAGGCCCGCACTACATGCTGGCCGCCCGTCATCAATGTCGAAGTGTCATTCATCGCAGTTTCAATCTGGCCGCAGCGCGGCGGGTTGAGTCCGGATGAACTTTACGCAGCCCGGCTCAGGGCGCGTTAGGACAGATCAGAGCTTGTTTTGCACTTTTTCGCGCGCGGGCCGGAACCGCCGTCATTCGATGGGGCGGTAGTACTTCTTGCGAAAGTCGCCCGGCGTGCAGCCCGTGTGCTTCTTGAAGAATCGGGCGAAATAGGCCGGATCTTCGATGTTGAGCTGGAACCCGATTTCGGCGATGCCCAGGTCCGTATTGCACAGGAGCCGCTTGGCCTCCAGCGCGATGCGCTCCTGGACGAGCTGGCTGGCGGTGCGGCCCACACTGCGCTTGACCGCGTCGCTGAGCTGGCGCTCGCTGACGCACAGGGCGTCGGCGTACTGGCGGATGGCCGAGTAGTCGAGGTAATGCTCTTCGATCAGCATGGTGAACCGCTTGGCCAACGAATAACTGGGACCGGCGGCGGTCTCGCGTTCGTCTGCCGGGTAGAGGCGGCGAAGCTGCGTCAAGAGGATCAGCAGGTACGAACGCACGACGTCAAAGCGCCCCGTCTGCCGGTCGCGGGTCTCGCGTTCGATCTCGGCCAGCAGCGGCAGCATGGCGTCATGCTGCTCGCGCGTCAGGTAGATGACCGGCGGTCCGCCCGCCAGGTGGAAGAACGGGAATTTGGCGATATCGTCCGCGCGGGGAAACATCTGCGCGAAGAACTCGGTGCTGATGTTCATGACGTACCCGCTCGGCTTGACCGAGGACGTCCACGCGTGGATCTGGCCGGGCGACAGGAAAAAGACGGAATGGTCGCGCACCGCGTGCTGTTCAAAGTCCAGCATGTGGGTGCCGTGCGCCTCTGTCATCCAGAGCAGGTGGTAATAGCGGTGCCGGTGCAGGAAACCGCGCGGGATGTCGTCGTGGTCCTGCAGGCGCACGAGGTCGAAATAGAAGGACCCCTCACCCGAGAAATCCGAGGATTCAAAGGTTGGAAAGGTCTCCGGGACGGGCGAAATCGTACCTGCGGACAAGCGGGAGTCTCCTTGATGGCGCGCGGGGCGGCTCTGTTTTCCGCCATCATACGGGCAATCGCCGCGGCGCCGTCCGTCCCGTCTCAGCGGCTGGCCGGGGCGGCGCGCAGCAGCCGCAGGCCGTTTGCCACCACCAGCAGGCTGGCGCCCACGTCGGCAAACACCGCCATCCACAGCGTCGCGTGCCC
>DALZRX010000642.1:0-2347 GCA_032015805.1 Achromobacter sp. | reverse complement strand
CTGGCGGCGGCGGGCTGGCCGCTGTCCCGCATCGACTGGTCCGCGCCCGCGGGCGACCCGCTCAACGTGCGTCTGGTCCAGGGCAATATCGGGCAATCGCAGAAATTCGATCCCGCGCTGCTTGAGCAAAGCGTGCGGCGTCACCTGGAACTGACCGCCATGCCGCCGGCGCCCGGCGTGCCCGCGCCGCAACTGGTGATCCTGCCGGAAACCGTGCTGCCCATTTTCCAGGACCAGCTCGATCCGCGCGTCTGGGAAGTCTGGCGCGACCTGGCCCGCCAGCGGAACACCGTCATCGCACTGGGCGTGCCGCTGCACGATCGCGTGAACGGCCGCGAACGCTACACCAACAGCGTCATCGGTTTTGATGGCACGACACCTGTCGAACAGCTTGTGACGGGCAGTACCGCGATGCGCTACGACAAGCGCCATCTGGTGCCCTGGGGTGAATACGTGCCGCCGGGCTTCCACTGGTTCGTCGAAATGCTCAACATCCCGCTGGGCGACTTCGACCGTGGTGGCGAGCGCCAGACGCCTTTTGCCGTGGGCGGCCAGCACATCGCGTTCAACATCTGCTACGAAGACCTTTTTGGCCCCGACCTGTTGCCGGCCTTGCAGCCCGGCCCCAATGGCGAACCGGGCGCAACCATTCTGGTCAACGTCAGCAACCTGGGCTGGTTCGGCGATAGCTGGGCCCTGCGCCAGCACCTGCAGATCGGCCGGTTGCGCACGATCGAGACCGCGCGTCCAATGCTGACCGCCACCAACACGGGCATCACTGCCGCCATCGACGCGAAGGGCCATGTCGCGGCCCAGCTTGCGCCGCTGCAGGCCGGCGTGCTGCCCGTATCGGTTCAAGGCATGACGGGGCTGACGCCCTATGCGCGTTTCGGAGACAAGACGGCGCTCGCGCTGATCGGCCTGGCGCTCATCGCCGCAGTGGGCAGCGCCCGCCGCCCGCGCCGCGGCTGATCCCCAGTCAAGCGAACAGGTTCGCGGGGAGCGAACCTGTTTCGTCAGGCGGACGCAGCGGTCCGTTGCCGGCTCCCGTCAGCTCGATGGCATCGGCAATTGCCTGCATGTCATCCGCATCCAGCTCCAGTTCGGCGGCGCCAATCACCCCATCCACCTGCGACGCGCTGCGCGCGCCCACAATTGCGCCAGTCACGCCCGGCCACGCCAGTGTCCAAGCGGCGGCGGTCGCGGCGACCGTGGCGCCGTGCCGCTCGGCGATGGGCTTGAATGCATCGGCCAGCGCCAGGTTGCGCTCCAGGTCGGGCGAACGGAAATCCGCGTGCCGCGCACGCCAGTCGTCTGGCGGCAAGGCGCGCGCGCGCTCGGCGCTGAACCGTCCCGTCAGCAGGCCTGATTGCATGGGGCTGTAGACGATCACGCCCGTGCCGGTGGCCGCGCACCAGGGAATCAGGTCGCTGGCCGCGCCACGCTGGATCGCGGAGAACGGTGGCTGCAGCGTGTCGACATGCCCCAGGTACTGCGCGGCCCGTAACTGCGCAAGGTTGTGATTAGACAGCCCGACAGCCCGGACCTTGCCGGCCTGCTTGAGGTCCAGCAGTTCCTGCCAATACGCTTCCAGCGGTGTGCCGTCGCCGGCGGGCCAGTGCATCTGGTAGAGGTCAATGCGCTCGACGCCCAGCCTGCGCAACGACGCTTCGAGTTCGCGGCGGATGCTGGACGGCGCGCCGGTGCGCCGCGGCATGGCCTGCGGCTGTTCCGGCGACCAGGTCAACCCGCCTTTGGTGAACACGTAGGGCCGCTCGCTCGGAGGCATCTGCGCAAGCGCCTGGCGCACGATTTCCTCGGAGTGTCCC
Organism: Achromobacter sp.; assembly: GCA_032015805.1. Taxonomy (GTDB): domain Bacteria; phylum Pseudomonadota; class Gammaproteobacteria; order Burkholderiales; family Burkholderiaceae_B; genus Achromobacter. The sequence goes on along the minus strand of DALZRX010000642.1, from coordinate 518 downwards.
AGCCCGTAGACCGCGGCAGTGTCGATCCAGTTGATGCCGCGGTCCACTGCGTGCCGGATCGCCTTGACGGATTCGGCGTCATCCTGCGGACCCCACGCCACCGCCCATCCATTGCCGCCCAAGGCCCAGGCGCCCAGGCCGATGCGCGTGATGTTCATGTCCGTGCGGCCCAGGGCAACGGTGGGAAACGCAGTGCTGCTCATGGAGAAGTGCTCATTGGTCAATTCCCTGCCTGTCCGTGGCCGTTGTCCGGCGGCATCCGCGTGCAAAAAAACTGCAGCGCGAAAAAATTTCAGCCGTTCACGATAGCATTTGCACAAGCCATTGATTTTGTTGATTTCTGCATCAATGAAGCTTTCACTCCGCCCCGAATCAATCGGTCGAGACCGCCCGAAAAGTGCCATCGAACCCTCTTTTTTCGCAACTTTTTTGCTTTTTGCCGTGAAGCGACTTGCACGCCAAATTTAGTTCGTGCATAATCTCGTTTCTTCGCCAACGGCACTAAACAAAACCGGCAA
>DALZRX010000641.1:0-2348 GCA_032015805.1 Achromobacter sp. | reverse complement strand
GGCTAGTGGCCGGCCTGCGCGCCGGCTTGGGCGTAGCGGCCGACCAGCGTCGCGCTGGCCTCGTTCAGCCCCACGACTTCCACCTGACGGCCGGTCCGGCGCAACTTATGCGTCACCTTGTCCAGCTCGCCGACGGCGGAGATGTCCCAGAAGTGCGCGTCCGACAGATCGATCACCACGCGCTCGACGGCTTCGTGGAAGTCGATCGCCGCCGAGAACCGCGATGCCGACGCGAAGAAGATCTGGCCCGCATAGCGGTAGGTCCGCGTGCGGCCATCGTCGGACAACGAGGCGTCGACGGCGAGCAGCCCCTTCACCTTGCCGGCAAAGAACAGGCCGCTCAGCACCACGCCCACCAGCACGCCGCGCGCGAGGTCATGCGTCCAGACCACGACGGCCACGGTGGCCAGCATGACCACGGACGACTGCCACGGATGCGAGCCCAGGTTACGCAGGGAACGCCAATTGAAGGTGCCGATGGACACCATGATCATGACGGCCACGAGCGCCGGCATGGGAATCTGCGCGACCAGCGGACCCAGCGCCACGATCAGGAACAGCAGGAAGACGCCCGCCACGCAAGTCGACAGACGCGTGCGGCCGCCGGCACGCACGTTGATGACCGACTGCCCGATCATGGCGCAGCCGCCCATGCCACCGAGGAAGCCAGTGACGATGTTTGCGATGCCTTGGCCTTTGCACTCGCGCCGTTTGTCGCTGGGCGTGTCGGTCATGTCGTCAACGATCTGCGCCGTCATCATCGATTCCAGCAACCCCACTGCAGCCATGGTCAGTGAGTAAGGCAGGATGATGCGCAGCGTCTCCAGCGTGAACGGCACGTCCGGAATCATGAAGGAAGGCAGGGCCGAGGGCAGCGCGCCCATATCGCCCACCGTGTTGACGTCCAGGCCCGCGTAGATGGACAGGGCCGTCATGGCGATGATGGCGATCAGCGGCGACGGCACGGCAGTGGTGAGCCGGGGCAGCAGATAGATGATGGCGAGGGCGGCCGCCACCATGGCGTAGGTGACCCACGTCACACCGATGAGCTGGGGAAGCTGCGCCATGAAGATCAGGATGGCGAGCGCGTTGACGAATCCCGTCACCACGGAGCGGGACACGTATTGCATCAGCAGGTCCAGGCGCAGGAACCCGGCGACGATCTGCAGCACCCCCATCAGGACGGTGGCGGCGAACAGATAGCCAACCCCGTGATCGCGCACCAGCGGCGCAACCAGGACCGCGACCGCCGCCGTGGCGGCCGAGATCATGCCGGGCCGTCCGCCCGTGAAGGCAATGATGAAGGCGATGGAGAACGAGGCGTACAGGCCGACGCTGGGGTCGACGCCGGCGATGATGGAAAAGCCGATGGCTTCCGGTATCAGGGCAAGGGCGACGAGCACGCCCGAAAGAACGTCCGCGCGCGGATTGGCCATCCAGTCGCGGCGAAGCTTGGAAAGAACTGACATCGATTGGCTAAGCTGATTTGAGCAAGCGCAAGGCGTGATTCGCGCTGCCGGCGCATCCGGCAGGAGAGGGCGAGCGCCCGTTGTGCTTGTTGGTTGTCCGAGGGATAGGCGCCCGGCCGAGCCACCCGGCAAGCCGGGTCCATCTGGGATCGCGACAGCGTCGCGGCAGCGCACCCGTTGCGGGTGCGGCGGACGCAATTGTACTCGCTTGGGCGGGCCCTACCGCGGCGCGGGCGCGGGTCCCGCGTAATACTGCGCCAGTGCCTGGATCTCGGCGTCGGTCAGGCGCTGCGAAAACGCCCGCATCACGCCGACGTCGTCGTTTTGCCGCGAGCCGTTGCGAAACGCGTTCATCTGGTCGGTGAAATACTCCCGCGACTGACCGGCCAGCCGCGGCAGCAGCGGACCTTCGCCCATGCCGCGCAGTCCGTGACAGTTTGCGCAGGCGGGCAACGCCCGTGCGCCGTCGCCTTCCACATCCAGCTTGCGGGCCGCCTCGCCGCCGAACTCGCCGACGTGCAGCGGCGGTCCGGCCAGCGTGCCGTAGTAGGCGGCGACCTGGCCGATTTCGTCTTCGGTCAATGCGCGGGCGATGGTGTTCATCAGCGGTTGCACGCGCGTGCCGGCGCGGAAGTCGGCGAGCTGCTTGGCGAGGTACTCGCTGCGCAGGCCCGCAAGATTGGGGAAGATGCCGCCCGTTGGCGTGATGCCCGCGGGACCGTGGCAGGCCACACACGCCTGCACGTTCGCGGCAGGCTTGCCGGTGGCCGCGAGTTGCTTGCCGGCTTCGGGATCGGCCTCGCGCAGCCATTTCTCCCAATCGGGCCGCGACGCGCTGAAATCGGTGGCACTGCGCCCGGGCACGGGCTTCATCGCGGC
>DALZRX010000640.1:0-2349 GCA_032015805.1 Achromobacter sp. | reverse complement strand
CCCTTGTAGGGCACATGCGTGAGTTCCAGCTTGTTGCCCTGCGCGTACCAGGCGGCGGCGATGTGCTGGGCCGTACCCTGTCCCGGCGTGCCGAACGTCAGGTGGCCCTGGCGCGCGGCCGCGGTCAGGTCGCCAATGCGCTGGTACGGGGCCTTGGCCTGCACCACGAGCAGATTTGGCGTCAGGCTGATCAGCGAAATCGGCGTGAAGTCGCGCCGGCTGTCATAGCTGAGCTTCTTGTAGAGCGACGGATTGATCGCGAAGGCGGTCGCGTCGTAGAGCAGGGTGTAGCCGTCGGCGGCGGCGTGCGCCACGTTCGCGGCGCCGATGGTGCCGCTGGCGCCCGGCTTGTTCTCGACCACCACGGTCTGGCCCAGCCGGGCGCCGAGCTTTTGCGCCACCAGGCGGGCCTGCGCATCGGCGGCGCCGCCCGCGGAATAGGGAACGACCAGCTTGAGGGGGCGGTCGGGATACTGGGCCGCCGCGGCACTGGCGGAAAGCGCCAGCAACAGGGGCAGTATGCGGATGGGTTTCACGAAGTGTCTCCTCGTCGGAGGGCGCGCAGCCTGTGCCGGCCGCTGCGCCCGTTGGAAAAATGAAGTCAGACCGTTGCGATTGGGGTGGCGGGGGATCCGGCGGCGCCAGGAAGCCGTAGCGGAGGCGCGGTCAACAGGAACCGATGGCGACCGTTTGCACGCAGCCAGCGCGCCAGCGGTGTCAGCCACCAGAGTTCGCCGAGGTGGATGCCGTTCTTGAACAGGCAGTGCTCGTGCAGGGGAAGTCGGGGGCGGCGCAGCGGCGTGTCGCCGCCGCTGAAGCTGACCGGCTGGACCAGTTCAACTGCCGGGTTGTCAGCGATAAGGCACGCCAGACGCGCGTCGACAATCCATTGCAGCAGCCGCTCGTCATGTCCATCGAGCCCGCTGCCGGTGGCATGAAGCCTTGCCACGTCGGGCTGGCGGTTCATCGCCATCAGCGTGTCCCCGAAGCCCGTATGCAGGCACACCATGTCGCCTGGCTCCACGATCACGCCATCGGCATCGAGCATCCGCATCAGGGCGTCATAGCCGACCGCGGTGCGCGTGCGGCCCACGTGGGCATCCAGGTCTATCAGCACCGCACGGCCTTGCACGCCGTGCTCGGCGAGTTGCTCAATGCCCAGCGCCCCGGCGGCCGGGCCGGGAAACCGGGCCCAATCCGCCGGCGCGGAGGTGTCTTCGGAGGCGGCCACGATGTCCACGCCGGCCCGGAATCCGTTGTAGAACACCGCCTCGGCCTCGCCGTCGCCGTCGGCGTCGAAACGGCTGCCCATGTGGGCGAGGCTGTCCCATTGAGTCGAGTACTGCGTGTTCATGAGCAGCACGTCGTCGCAGACCACGTCCGTCAACAGGGGATCCTCCGAGGCGTATGACCAGCAGAAGCCTTGCGCGCCGGCGCTTTTGCCATCACGCAGCGTCGAAAAGCGCTGCGGGGGCAGGCGGCGCGGGTTGAGCGCCATGCCGCCCGGCATGTCCAGCGGCAGCGACAGGCAGAACGTCAGGCCTTCTCGCACCTCGGCGATGCCTTGCAGCACCTTGGTTCGATCGACCAGGTTCATTCGCCCGCGCTGGTCGTCCGGACCGAATTCGCCCCAGTTGCTCCCGGCGGGCGCGCGTTTCCATCGTTGCGGCATGGCGGTTTCCTCAGGTGCGCGAGCTGGCGTGCGCCAGCACGTCGAGCACGTTGCGTGCGGCGGCCACGCCCATGTTGACGTAGGCTGCGCTGGTCACGCCGCCGATGTGCGGACTCAGGATGATGCGCGGCTCCTGCTGGAAGGGGTGGCCGGCCGACATGGGCTCGACCGCGAAGCTATCCAGGCCCGCGGCCCGCACGTGGCCCGAGCGCACTGCGGCGAGCAGCGCTTCTTCGTCGACGAGCCCGCCGCGCGCCGTGTTCACCACGATCACCCCGGGCTTGCATTGCGCAAGCGTCTGCGCGTTGACCATGCCGCGGTTATCGTCGGTAAGCGGGCAGTGCAGCGACACCACGTCGGCCTCCCGCCAGATCGCATCAAGCGGAACGGTGCGAATGTAGTCCGGCAGATCCTTGGCGTACGGGTCAAACCCGATCACGCGCATGTCCAGCCCGGCAGCCATGGCCGCCATGCGCCGCCCAATGGCGCCCAGGCCGACCAGGCCGATGGTCTTGCCGCCGAGTTCCAGGCTTTTGTGGGTGGACTTGTCCCAGTGTCCGGCGCGCATGCGCTCGTCCAGTCCGACGACCGACTTGGCGCACGCCAGCAGCAGCGCCAGCGCCTGTTCGGCGACGGCGGCCGCATTCACGCCCACGGCGGCCACGACCTGGATGCCG